>DJFO01000159.1:3202-8545 GCA_002432555.1 Marinagarivorans sp. UBA5870 | reverse complement strand
AACAGTTCGTCCGCGGTGAAAAACGCGGGGCCTTCCTGCAATATATCCGGCCACCCAAGCGCTGTGAAAACCGCCTGATAAAACCGCTGGCTAGCGGCGAGATCAGCCGTGCGCAAATGTATATGATCGATCAGACGCCCACGATAAAAAGGCATATTCACCTCCCGATTCCATAGACCAAGCGCCGCGCGAAGCCGCGGCGCCTAAAGCTGGGAGTAGGCTGTCACTTAAACGTTCCGCGGCCCGCGCAACGTGATCCAGGCAACAGTTTAGCGCGGCGGATTTTGTTAGGAGCCGCGTTGCCATAGCTAATTTTTGTGGGACAACCGGCATCTTGGGATTTTGTTCATCAAGATGACCGAGGGCGCGTGCTAATATCGCGCCCGCGGTAACTTCGGGAATTTGTTAACCGGCGAATTCCGCAGCCAGACCCGTCACCCATCAGAAAAAAATATCCGGGCGCGTGCGCTACGCAGCACAAGAACAGGATCGGGTGCGCGATTAAATGACCATACAGCAAACTAGGGGGAATTCATGGATGCATTATTTATGAAACGCAAATTCTTTTGCGTGGTGCCGACTTTAATACTCGCGGCGACTTTGACCGCATGTGGGGGGACTTCGACCTCCAGCTCCACATCGAGCAGTTCGAGTTCATCTTCCAGCAGCTCTTCATCGAGCACGTCCAGTTCGTCCACCAGCTCCAGCTCATCGTCAAGTTCGAGTTCGTCGTCGAGCAGTTCAAGTAGCTCAAGTTCGTCCAGCNNCTCCAGCTCATCCAGCAGCTCAAGTTCCTCCAGTAGCAGCTCCAGCTCTTCGAGCAGCTCTGGCCTCGGCCCGATCGTCGAGCGCACCACCTGCCCGACACCGCCACCGCCGCGCCAGGAGGTGACACCGCCGCCCTATCAAAATCTGGACGTGCCGAAAGATGTCTATAAACCCCTGATGGTGCAAATGCCCAAGTTCAAGGGTACCCGCATCGAAATGCCCTGGAATCTCTATACCCCCGATCAAGCCATGGACAACCCGGAGGAATTGTTCCCGCTGGTGGTATCGCTGCACGGCGGTTACGGCCGCGAAGTGGCCGAAGGCAATATCCTGGTCGACGGCGCCCCGTTTTTGCTCGGTGCCAGCACCGGTCTGTTGACCCCGGCGAACCGGGAGAAATACCCGTCGTACATCGTAATGCCCCATTGCGTTCAATCGGCGAACTGCAATTTTTATTCGAATGAATGGTCGTCCAACGGCGGGCCGTTTTTTACCGTCAAGCCGCAGCCTTCTGACTACGGCTCCGCGCTGATCGAGTTGATTGAGCACATCATCGACACCTACAACGTAGACCCGGCGCGCATTTACGTCACCGGCGCCTCCATGGGCGGCGGCGGCACTTGGGAACTGGCCCAGCGTCGCCCCGACCTGGTTGCAGCGGCCTTCCCGATGGCGGGCCATACTCCGGCGCTGCAGTATCTCGACTCATTGGTGGACAGCAAAGTGCCGGTTTGGGCCTTCAGCTCGACGACGGATAATAACAACCCCGCCGCCGACACCGACTCCGCTGTGAAGTACATCAGTGACAAGGGCGGCTGCGCCTGGGTGACCAAGTTCAACGGCATAGCCCACGGTCACCTCTTGTGGCAGCGCGCGTTCCTCGAGCCCGGCTTGTGGGACTGGGTCTTCGCCCAGCGACAACCGCGCGCAGGCGACGCCGAGTAATCCGCCTCCCACTGAGCTAGAGCCGCCGCCGTGCAAAACCATAGAGCGCGGTGGTTGCTCTCAGATCATCTCGGGATTCTTTTGCATCCCCACCGACAGTAATTCTCCTGGACCCGACGGTTCCCCTGTGAAGGGGAGGCGTTGGGATCCATTCGTTTTACCAACCTGCGGCCAGAGTCCATACGATCGACTAAGATTTTCAGAAACGCCGTCGTTGTTTGGATTCCAATAGCATGAACATCCTTAAGTCCCTCGTCCATGCCGGTTCTCGGCTGCTGTGCCCAATGGGTTTCACCTTTCTCATAGGCTGTGCCCAGACCGTCGCCCAGGTTCCCGAGCCGCCGACGCCGACGCTGACGATTCGCCAACACATCGAAGGGCAGGCCGGGGGTTTTCCCTTAACGGCGTTCGGCGTGCCACTGAAAACGGCGCCGGTGCTGCAGGAGTTTTATCTCAATCGGAACTTCCAGCCGGCTTGGTTCGACGATCAGTACAAGCCGCGCCCCCAAGCCCTCGCCTTGATTGAAGAAATCGGCCGCATTGGCGGCGACGGCCTCTTACCCGACGATTATCACTACAGCCGGCTCCGCCAAATCGGGCAGGCCGTCCCCGGCAGTTTTGTGGAGTACGATCTGCTGCTATCGGATGCCGCCGCCCATTTGAGCCACCACCTGCTTTCGGGCAAGGTCGATCCGGGTACGCTTTCCCCGGAGTGGGTCGCGCGCAGGCGGGAACGCGATCTGCAACAGTTGCTGACCGAAGTGGTGGAAGCCTCGGATGCCGGCGGGCGAATTCAGCTGTTGCGGCCGCAACAGGTACGCTACTTCCGGCTGCAGAAATTTCTGCTGGAATTTGCCGGCCGACCGCAGCCGGCGTGGGCACCGCTACTGGTAAGGCCGGCGCTCAAACCCGGCGTCGCGGATGTGCGTGTGCCGGAGATACGCGCGCGCCTGCTCTATTGGGGTGACCTGAACCCGGCCACGCCTGCAGCGGCAGCGACGGACGCCATCTATGATCCCGACCTGCAAGCCGCGGTGCGCCGCTTCCAAGCGCGGCACGGCCTGGACGATGACGGCGTCGCCGGCAAAGCGACATTCGATGCGCTGAACGTGACGCCGGAAGTCCGTCGCCAACAAGTCATCATCAATATGGAACGCTGGCGCTGGCTGGCGGAAGACCTAGGGCAGAAACACCTGTTGGTGAATATTGCCGGCTTCGAACTAAAAGGAGTTGTCGACAATCGCACGGTGCTGCGCAAACCCGTTATTGTCGGCCGCCATTACAGGCGCACGCCGGTGTTCAGCGAGGCGGTGCGCTATATGGTGTTCAACCCGACCTGGACCGTGCCCTACAAACTCGCGGTGCGCGACAAGCTGCCGGACATCCAGCAGGACCCGACCTACCTCCAACGCCTCGGGTTTACCGTATACGACCAGGAACAGAAGGTGGTGGATCCCGCGACGGTGGACTGGAGCAAGCTGACCCGCCGCGGTTTCCCCTACCGGCTGGTGCAGGCTCCCGGCCCGGAAAATGCCCTCGGCCAGATCAAATTCATGTTTCCCAACCCCTACGACGTCTACCTGCACGATACGCCGACCCGCGATCTCTTCGCCAAATCCGACCGCGCCTTCAGCTCCGGCTGCGTGCGGGTGGCGGAGCCGCTCGAACTGGCGGCCTGGCTGCTGGAGGACGAAGGTTATACGCGGGAGGCGGTCGAAGCGCTGGTCGCCAGCGGCGAGTCGCGCACCCTCTTCCTCAAAACACCGGTGCCGATCCACATTGAGTACTGGACCGCCTGGATCGATGGCGAAGGCATTCTCAACTTCCGCAACGATATTTATGAGCGCGACCCGCCGCTCGCCGCGGCCCTGGCGACACCACTCTATGCTCCCTAAGGCGCCGCTCCCGCTATTCTGCTGGCTGCCGTGTTTTCTCCTGCTCTGGTTGCAGCTGACACCCGCCGCCGCCCGGGAAGCGGCAGTGCGCGCACCGGCGCCTTTCCCCCTGGAAGTCAACGGCCGCCCCTTACATTACGGCGTAAATTTTGAGCCCGTTATGCCAGGCCAGGAGGTGATTTTTAGCACCGGGTCCCCGCTCATCTCCCGCTTGAGGATAGAGGTGGCCGGCATCCCGGTGGCCGGCGCACAGCAACATTTTAAATGGCGCGCACCGACTAAAGCGGGCGTTTACCGGGCGCAGATATCTCTATTAGCCGGCGGACGAGAGGCCGTCCAACACACCCTCGCGGTGAATCTGCTGGTGATGGTTCCGGCGAACCGCGTGAGCAACGGGTATCTCAACGGCTACCGGATAGGGCGATATCCCCCGGCGCTGCGCGACCTGGACGCCTACCAGGCGCCGCGGGGCTTCATTGAAGTCACAGAAAAAAACCGGCACACGGCGCTTTCGCCGAATTTCACCCTCGGCCAATTTCTCTGTAAACAGCAGAGCGGCTTTCCCAAATACCTGGTGCTGCAACCGGCGCTGCTGAATAAATTAGAAGAGTTTCTCCTGGAGGTGAATGAGCGCGGCATTGTCACACCGAGCTTCGTGGTGATGAGCGGCTATCGCACGCCCCATTACAACCAGGTGATCAAAAACGTTCGCAACAGCTACCACCTTTACGGCGGCGCGGCGGATATCTACATAGATGTGAATGACGATGGGGTGATGGATGACCTCAATAAAGACGGCAAAACGGACCGACGGGACGCGGCTTATCTTTATCAATTGGCGGACTCCTTCGCCGAACGCCACAATCGACCCGATCTGACGGGCGGCGTGGGCGAATACGATAGTACCGCCGCCCATGGCCCATTTATTCACGTAGACGTGCGCGGCACCCCGGCGCGCTGGGGCCATTGATCGCTCCGCCGACCCTAAATGAGAAATCCGACAATCAAAAGGCGCGTCCCCATTGGCGGACCCTGCGTTGCGGCTCCGCCCTAGGCACCGCGCTGCAACTGCGCGTCCAAAATGTTGATTTGTTCGATGATGCCAATCAATTGCCGCCCGCTCTGGGTCAAGGCGTATTCCGTGCGCGGCGGCACCTCCGCATATACCTGTTTCTGCAGGAGTTGGTAGTCCGTCAGTTTGCGCAGGCGCTCCGCCAAGACCTTTTTGGAAATGCCGGCAATATGCCGCTCCAGCTCGCCGGGACGCACAATCTGGGCCGCCACTGCTTGCAGCACCGCGACCGACCATTTGCAGCCGACCACATCTTCGAGCTGCCGATAGGCCGAAGGGACTTTGCGAGACATTTTTTTATTCCTCGAATCAGATAATTACACCGAAAAGTGCCTGGGGCACCAAAAAGTGCCCGCTTTTTTGCCGGCGCGGCGGCCGCCTATGATGCACGCGTGCCCACTGCTCCAGCGCAAATGTCCCCGGCGAATTTTCCTTTCGCCACACTGCGCCACCGCGGCGGTAGGCATTTAATCATCTATTTCAACAGGAGACTATGGTATGAAAAGCAAAGCTTACTTTTATCACGCAGGGTGCCCGGTATGCGTTGCCGCCGAAGAGAATATCGCCAAGGCGTTAGACCCGGCGCGTTACCAGGTAGAGATTGTGCATCTGGGCACCGACGGAAAAAGTCGGCTGGCACAAGCCGAAGCCGCCGGCGTGCAA
>DJFO01000159.1:0-3185 GCA_002432555.1 Marinagarivorans sp. UBA5870 | reverse complement strand
TCGGGCCGCGCAGGTCGGGCCGCGCAGGTCGGGCCACGTTGGTCGGCGTGACATACGCCGGGATTCTGGCGCCGGAGACTTTTTTGTAACTCGGCGCCTTTGTTACCCCTTCTCCCGGACCTCTCGTCACGATCGCTGCTCGATCCGGCCACCGCGACCTTCCTCGTCGGGCACCAGGCAAGCCCCTCGGTTTTATTTCGTGATGAAACAAGAGCCATGATGCATAAACATGCTGACCTGATGAACATTCCGATCACCATGAGCTGCCCGACATGCTGACTCCATCAAAAGCGGCCATTTTGACTCGCGCGCTCGAAGCTCTAAAGGCCGCAACCGGGCTGAATTTGGCGCTCGACGAGAAACAGCCGTTCAATAGCGAAGCGGATGCCCGGATAAAAATACTGAAAGCCTCGATCCCCACCCTCGCCGTGGAAATTAAGTCCAATATCCGTCCGGCCAATATTGGCGCAATCATCCAAAACCTGAAAAAGCTTGAGCCCATGGGCCTGCTGGTGGCCGATTACATCAATCCCAATATTGGCGCAGTATTAAGAGAAAACGGCATTTTGTACGCGGACTCCTGCGGCAACAGCTATATCAATTTGCCTTCGCTGTTCGTGCATATTGCCGGCCTGAAGCCGGCATTAGAGATCGCGAGAGAGACGAATAGGGCCTTCGATGCAACAGGATTAAGACTCATCTACGGCTTCCTGTGCAATCAGAATCTCGTGAACGCAAGCTACCGTGAAATGTCCGCCCGGACCGGGATCGCTCTGGGTTCTTTGGGTGCCCTGTTGAACGATCTTAAAGACGCGGGTCATGTGCTTGACCCAGACGGTGCCCGCGAGCGGCAGCTGGTCAACCGCCGCAAGCTACTGGATCGCTGGGTGGAGGCTTATCCGGAAAAGCTGCAGCCCAAGTTGCGCCTGGGGGAATTTATGAGCCTGGATCCGGCTTGGTGGGAGAAATTTGATATCACCGAATTCGGCGCAGCCTGGAGCGGTGAGGTCGGCGCAGCAAAATATATTTCCAATCTAAAACCCCAAATCGCTACGATTTACCTGTCAGCGACATCGGACAATGATTTACTTTCGGCGGCCAAACTTAAAAGGGCGGCGAACCATACCACCGAAGGTCTGGGCAATACCCTAATTTATCGGCCTTTTTGGGGCGAGAAGTTACAGAAATCCCCCCAGTCACTACGGGAGACCGTTCACCCGATATTGATTTATGCGGATTTAATCGCGACGGCGGACAGTCGCAACCTGGAAACCGCAAGGCTCTTATATGAGAACTCGATCGCTGAATATATGCGGGAAGATTGACTCCGCAATAACCGAGATCTAGGCGACGGTTCCCTAGTGTGCGGAACAGCTGCTATTTTCCGATTTTGTTGTGGGCGCTGCAGCGAGGGTGGGCTGACGAGAATCCTGCCGAGCCCAGCATCATCCCCGATCCGTCGCACCGTGGGGATGCTCCGAGAGCACCCACCTACCGCCACAGCAAATCTGCAGTGCACAGTCCACGCGGGACTGTGCACTTGTTTTAGGGCAAACACGCCGCTCTTTTAGGGCAGACATGCCACTCTTTTTCAGGGCAGACATGTCACTCTTTTTCAGGGCAGACACGCCCCTCTGGGCAGGGCCAGTATGGCGGCGCGGCCCTGGGTCATAGGCGAACTGAAGGGTGCGGCACCGTCTTTGCCGGCGGTGGCCATAACATAGTCCACCAAATCCTGTCCCGCTTCGAACCCTTCGGCGGCGAACACCGCGCGCGACTGCGGCGAATAATCCTCGGTGAGATTCCGCACCATACCGCTGGCGCCAACCAGAGCCGCGCGATAGGCGGGGTTGAGGTTACAAGCGTCGTCGGCAAACCAGGCGAAAGATCCGGTGGTGGAAAAATTGCCGCTCTCCACTACGTTGCTGGAGAGGCGGCTGCTGACCCACTCGGTGAAGGCGGCGGACGGATCGCTCTTTTCCGCCTGGATCGACGTGCCGCCGAGAAAAACATTGTCCTCGAGCATCAGGGTGGCGCCCACCCGCACGCTGGCAAAATCCTTGTAGTAGTTCATGAAGACATTGTTGAACAGGTGCGAGACGCCGCGCCGCAGGAGAGGCACTCGGCGGGCGGTCGACCGCCCCTCCTCGTAGAAAGCCGTGCTGGTGAGAAAGAGGTTGTGGTGTAAGGTGGTGGCGATCTGTTCGTCGATAGTGTGGCTGTCGCTGGACCCGTGCAGGGTCGCTCGCTTCACGTCCAGTACTCGGTTGAACGACAGGGTGATGTCGTAGGCTCCGACCTTCACGTCGAAGGCCGCGTCGCCCGTATAGAGAAAGTCGTTTTTGTGAATCCAGATATCGTGTGACGCACCGGTGGATCGGATCATATCCGGGTCCAGGCCGTGGTCTTCCACGTGGCCGGCGCCCTTGAAGTTCAAGTGTGTGAGTATGACGCTGGTGGCGGTCTGGGTCGGCGTGCCGGTCATATCGCGGCCTATGGCAAATCCGCTGAAGCGGAACACGGGGCGGCTCTGTCGGCCGTCAATCGTGGTGTTGGAGCCCACCACGGGATTGCGAATGGGCAGGCTGCTGTCATTCAGCGCTACGTTAAAAAATTGGTGGTCGCAGTTGGCCGCCGCCACGCCCTTGGCACTGCACCACTGCCGGTAGTCGACGCACTGCTGCTGCGTTACCCCCAATTTAGCAAGCACCGCCGGCTCGCCGCACTTCAGGCGATACATAGCTATGTCCACGTCTGTTTTGAAAGCCTCTTTATCGAATACCACCCACTTGTGGTCTTCGCCGGTGATAGCGTCGGACAGCTGCTGTTCGACCGACACGGCGCCACCGGTGGTTATCACCACCAGGCGGCTGCTCCCGTTGGGGTCATAACCGCCGCGGGCGTTTTCTCCGTAGCCGACGGGGCGACCGAGGGTTTTTGCCAGGCAATCCACGATTTCCTGATCCGTCTGCAGGGCGGACTCGCGCCAGTTAATCGCAGGATTGGTGACGAGATCTATGCAGGCCGCCGATAGATCGCCGTTACCGGAGGAGCTGGAACTGCTCGATGAGCTGGAGCTGCTCGACGAACTGGAGCTGCTCGATGAGCTGGAGCTGTTCGACGAGCTGGAGCTGCTCGATGAACTGGAGCTGCTCGACGAGCTGGAGCTGCTCGACGAACTGGAG
>DJFO01000413.1:239-11657 GCA_002432555.1 Marinagarivorans sp. UBA5870 | reverse complement strand
GAACAGTCCTAAGCGGCTCGCAGAATACCCGCGCGTATGATTTCGGCATCGGTGGCTACGGGAAGGAAGTGGCTTTCGATGTTGGCCACTACCGATTCCAAACTGACGGCTTCCGCGTAAATAATGACGTTGACTACGCTATTTCGAGTTTCCTGAGTCAATGGCAGCCGCAAGAGAGGCTAAGTATTCAGGCTGAAGTCAGTCAAAGAGAGGAGGAACAAGGCGACTTAGGATTAAGATTCGATCTTGACAATTTCTCATCAGAAGAAAGAACCAAGTCGAAGATCAATACCTATAGATTGGGAGCAACCCTCGCAAATAACAGCGCCGGTCAATTTATGATCTCCCTGACCAAGCGGAACCGCTCCGCCGACTTCGATGACATTAATGAACTGGCACAACAAACCGTTATAGACAGGAGAGACGCTTCGAAAACTGAGACAATGGATTTAAATTACACTTTTCGGCAAGCCGATATAATTTTTGCTATCGGAGGATTTCTAGCCCAACATCGCGCACAGGGATTCGATCAGGTCGAATCAGTAATTAATTTTAAAGAAAAGCAAGATATACGCGAGGTTTACGCTTACGCAACCCAGAAGCTGCTGGACGAAAAGTTCGTCTTCAACTATGGACTTGATGTCATCAAGAATCCGCAGTACCTCGAGATCTATTCGAATGTCTTCCAAATCGAACCCGATACTGAGTATTTACCAAAATTCGGCGTTAAGTGGTCGCCCGTCAAGCCAATCGAGATTTCCTCTGCCTATTTCGAGACCTACAATAAAACGCAAGCTCTCCGAATGTCTCTTAAACCAACCCATATCGGCAGTTTTGCACAGTTGCTCGAAGGAGCTCCTAGACTGCTTACCAGTTCCTATGCGGCCAAAATTACCGCAACGCTTAGCCCGGAGATAAACTTAGGTTACCAACACAGCATCCGAAATTTAACACTTCCGCAGGTAAGCCCAGGCAATCAGGTCTCAATTATCAATAAAAACCTCGATTCAGAAGAGAAAGAATTCTATGCTGATTGGAAAGCGGCCGAATCTTTTGCGGCGAATATCGGCTTGACTTCAGAACAAACGGTCAGGAGCAAGGTCGCAACCTCACCCGACCTCGTAACACCTCTGTCGTTGAAAAGTGAACAGGTCAATCTAGGATTAAGCTACAAACTGAGTCAATCAGCTCGATTCGATATTATTGCCCGCTATGTTCACCAGCATTTTCGAACCGAAGGATTTGTCTCCGACTTCTTTGAAATTCCTGCTGTCAGCAGCTCTGAGTATTTTTCAACACTCGACCTGTCAATCAGCAAGTATTTCACAAGTGGCCATATAGGCTTAGCTGCACATAACCTATTCGATCGTGAAATCAAATATGCTGACTTTGATATATTCACCTCCAGCCCGAGGCTGAAAAAATTTGTACCAGAGCGCACAATATTTATCCATTTGAGCTTAGCAATATAGAAGTAAGTTCTCCTCCGCACACCTAAAGCAACTGCTGCACCCACCGGGAAAAATCAGGTCTAGTTTGGCGGACAATCGGGATCATTCGCCGGAGACGGATACTGTAGAATTGGAATACCCTCAAACCATTGGATCCCGACCACTGGGCATCTTCCATCTTTTGTGGCAGCAAACGCAGACGGAATCAGTGAATCCAAAAAACTAGCCCGCGGAGCGGTATCGGGTCCCTGCTCAACTAAATGAGCCAAAACAAACCCAGACAATCCATCGATACTGCAGCTAAGATCTCTGGCGACACTACTACATTGACCAGATTTGCAGGTCTCCCACGGCTCGCCCGCTGCGGAATAAATAGTCGATTTTCCTTCGTTATCCACGGCGATAAGATAATCGGTGCTCCCTCCGACGGGCTGCAAATCAGCCAGTGTCGGCCGCCCCAACAGCCATACAATCACAGCAACAAGAATAAGATTGATAACAACCAGCAGCGAAACAAGTACCTTTCCACCTTCATTCGATCGAAAATTAACCATTTCTCCTCCTAACGCTCATTTTATTTTTATTCAGCTCTTTGAAATACACCAGCTTCCCAAAGGTCGCTGACCCACATTTCGGCATGTAATATACCTACATCATCAAAATACTTGTAGTGAAAATGCAATTGACAATGTCGAGAGGTCCGACCAAGCAGGTTTAAACGACCGTTTGCCTCCGGCGGGAATGTACCGCATTCAGCGCTCACTGGACGAGGGAGCCTGCCGTCGGGTTAGTGCAAAGAATGTCGGTCGACAGATCCGATCTTCGCAGCTTGGCCCATGTTGCACCGCCCCTGGACAGTGCAACACATCGAGCCGCTACTGATTAAAAGGAGCGCAATTCGGATCCGTCGGGTCAAAATATGTAAACTGAATTCCCATATGGACCACGACATAGACAGCACAGGTTGGATTGACTTTGTGTTCTATGCGAGTGATGGTCGTAGTCTCCACACTGGTTATGGTCGCCCCCTCCTTAGTTAAACTGCATTTTTTGGTTTCCTCGTTGCCACAAACCTCGAACGGGCTGGCCGTTTTTCGCTACCGGCACTATGGACCCGTCATCGTTGACTCGATAAGAAACCGCATCCTTTTTTCCTCTTTTCTTAAGCTCTACGTCTTCGTCTTTGGCATACGCCAGGTGGGTCGCAGCAAAGATGAATAAGAGCATTGCGAAAATTCTAGTGAGAGCTTTTAACATAAATTTCTGCAGTATCGTCTATAGGAAGTACTGCAAGCTGATCTTTGAGCCGAGACGCAATGAGAGCCAAGGATTCCGTAGCATGATTGGATTTCCTTGACCCACAAACGCGGCCAGCAGTGCTCTGCGGGTTGATTGAAGAACGCCGCGAGGAGATCCTAATTATTCAAATGCGCGCAATGGGGATCGGAAGGATCATAAAAGTAAAGATATTCTCCTGCATGCAGGACGGCATAAACCAAGCAGGTTGGATTGATTTTATGTTCGATCCGCGTGATGGTCGTAACCTCAATACCAGTGACAGTGGCGCCGGGCTTCATTAAGCTGCAGGTGTTAATTTTGTCATCGCCACAGACTTCATAGGGAGTTCCGTTTTTCGCGACTGGGATTATAGATCCATCCTCTTTAACCGTAAACGATGTCGCTCTCCGCTTTTCTTTTTTCTTTAGATCTGCCCCCGCTTCATCAGCATACGCGGGCTGATTTACAGCAAAAATCAGCAACAGATATCCAGAATTTTTAAGTAGACATTTCAACATAATTATCTCCATTTAATGCATATTGAATATTCGGGAAACTTGACGCGATCCTAGATAGAACGAATGCCAGGGAATTCCCGTCGAGATCTCGCAGCGAGGACCAAACATCTCGAATCCACAGCTGAAAGATACGCTTGAGGTATGCTGCACCGAGACAACAGGCTCAGATCATCGTTTTTCAACGCACGAGGACACGTCTCTTGCCGTTATCCAGCATGAGCACAATCACCCATGACCCAAATTTTTTGATAAATTTTAGTGCCTTTCGGCCGCATAGACCGTCAGACAACAGCAGAGAGATTTCACAACACGATGCAAACTTTTCATAATCCGGATCCCGTGAATTATGTACGGAGGGCCACCGCTTCGAAGCGGAGGTGCGCAAGATAAAATCGCACCCGCCGAGAAACAGCTTTTCTCCAAGTTGAGGAGGAGAAACTAAGAAAGTGAACGAGAGCAGGAATAGTAAATCATCCCCCTGCCTCTCTTCAAGAAGATAGTTCTATTAAGCCACGGATCCCGCGAGGACGGTACCGATCGAAGAGTGACACGCAGGAGCGTGCATAGCCAATTCTATAACTTGTTATCCACCAAGCTACAACTGCAATCACGACGACTCCTGCTCATGACAACGCTTTGCCGAGACGTACCCAGGCGGCGGGGAACATTTGGGATAAAAGACCGGCGTAAGAGGATTTCGCTACAACACCTCCCGCCAATTGGGAAAAAAATCGATTTTGCAGATGAAGCTTTAATTCCGACAGGCTTCCTCCCGCTGCACAGCTGTCAAAATGACGCCGCGAGAGATAAGCCTGCAAACTTCCTACCCCAACGCCCGTAGAGCGACTGCCACAGCGCAGCTCTATGAGGAGGGTAGTTGCCACATCTCAAGGCTCCGTCGTCACCACCAATCTCATCGCCGACAATTGCACCTGCACATGATTCTGCAACGCACCCAGGATGCCTGCCTCTTTCGCCCGTAGCGCGGTCACCTCCTCCACGGACACATTTGGGTTCTGCCGCGCGAGATTCTCCAACCTTTGGATCTCGGTGACAAAGTATGCGCGTACCCGTTCCAGCGCCTGCTCGATAATTTTTGAACGTTTGACCTCGGCGAAACTTTCGGCTTTGGTGTACCACTCGGGCATTACATCCTTGCGGGACAGAATGATTTTGCGCGCGAGTTTTTTATCCACTTGGGTCAGCGACTTTTCAAAGGATATTTCCGGCAGTGCGTCGGACAAATCCTTGCTGCCCACGTCGAGCACGAGCACCCGCACCGACACTTCGGTTAAAAATGGCAGGCAGGCGGTCGCGAAAGGGGATTGGACTAAAAGGTCGAAGCAGGTCTCCAGCAGACACTGTCCCGGCGGCAATTGTTTGCTCGGCAGGAATGCCACCGAAGCCGAGCCCAGGTCGGAATGATGCAGTATTTCCCAGAGGCCAGTGATAAACGGGGAGTCCCAAGTCAAAAACAGCACGTCCTCCCGCGCGTTCGCCAGAGCGCGGTCGAAGGTCACCTCTACTCCGTCCAGCGGAATCCCGGGCAGCGTGGGGATCAGCATATTGTCCGCGGGAATCAGGGAATAGGCACCGCCTTGGGTTTCTTCAAAATAAAAATTAAACAACTCGCTCGCCTGCTCCACGAGCGCCAGGGGAGTTTCCTGCTCAAAGTCGGCAATGGTTTGAACCAGCTGCGCCGCCTGGGGTTGGCGGCAGCTGTTCATTTCCAGCAGTGCATCGCGACCCTGTTGGATCTGGGCTTCCACCTCGAGCAGCTTCTTATGGGCGCGCTCATGCACCGGCTTGTCTGCGGCGGTGTGCGTGAGCTGAGACCAAAATTCGTCATGGACAGCACCGGCGGCAGGGCTCTGCCGATCGATACATTGCAGCACTTGGTGGTACCAGACAAATTTCTCCCAATCCGCAGAACCTTCGCAGTAGGGGATGTGAATCGAAACCGGGTGTTTTTGGCCGATACGGTCGAGTCGTCCGATGCGCTGTTCCAGCATATCGGGGTGCTCCGGCAAATCCAGACAGACCAAGTGATGGCTGAACTGGAAGTTGCGGCCTTCGCTGCCGATTTCCGAACACAGCAGCAACTGACAGCCCCGCTCCGAATCGGCAAAATAGGCCGCCGCGCTATCGCGCTCCACCAGGTCCATTTGCTCGTGGAACAGAGCTATATGAATGCCGTGTTTTTGCCAAAGGTGGGCTTCGCAGTCCCGCACATTTTCCACCGCGTGGCAAATCACCAGGATTTTTTTGCCGATGTTTTTCCGAGCGAACCCCGCCAGCCACTCAAATTTTGTGGTCCAGTCGTCCACCTCCAGCGGGTGCGGCACCGCTACGCGCTGGGGAAAACCCTGGACTGACGCTCGAGTATTGCGAAACATCACCCGGCCGACGCCGTGGCAATCCAGCAACTGATCCACCAGCTGCTGGTCGGTAAGGGAGGCATCGAGCTGATATCGGCGAATCAGATCTTCCCGGCCTTCGGGAAGCGCGCGGATCTGCTGGTTGAGCTCGGCATAGTCTTGCTCCTGAGCGACAAATTGCTCGAGAGAGGTAAATTTGGCGGGATCCAACAACTGCAACCGGGCGAAATGGCTCTCCACCCCCAACTGTTCGGGGGTCGCTGAGAGCAGCACCAAGTGTTTACTGTTGTCGGCGAGCGTGCGCAGCAAATCGAATGCGGCGGAACCGGGCTGAATATGATGCGCTTCGTCGACGATCGCCAGGTCGAACTCCGCTGCCGCTTCCAGCAGTCGGCTGTCGGAGTGCATGGCCGAGTGCGGCAACAGGTGTATTTGGCCGGTGGCGAAATCGTGCTCTTCCCCGGCGTAAAGATCGGGGCGCAGGTTGAAACGGCGAATCAGCTCGACCAACCACTGGATCTGAAGCGCATCCGGCACCACAACCAGTGCGCGGTGGGCGCGCTCAAACCGCAACAAACGCGAGAGAATCATGCCCGCTTCAAGGGTTTTACCCAGACCCACCTCGTCGGCGAGTAGAACCCGCACATTCTCTCGGTGGCAGGCGCTGTGGGCAATGTAGAGCTGATGCGGAATCAAATTGGCTCGCACGCCCAACAGACCTGCGAGCTGCGCCTGCCAAGTGCGCGCCATAGCGCGGTCGAGTTGCCGCCGGAAGGCGAACCATTTAGGCGCGTCGAGTTGGCCGGTCTGCAGCCGCANNACAGCGGCTGGTTCATCTTGATTTCGCTGGCCAGAGAAATTTCCGGCACCAGCTGTTCCTCGCCTATGTCATAGAGCTTCAGACCGGCGTGTTCATGCGCGGCGACCACCGTGCCGGTACGGCCGTCGGCCGTGTGGATCTGATCACCGACGGCGAAGATAATCCGCGTGAGTGGAGCTTTGTGGCGGGTATACATGCGCTCGCACTCTGCTTGCGGAAACGCCAGGGTGACCACCCGCGCATCCACCGCCATAACTATACCCAGCCCCAATTCCGGCTCTGCATCCACTACCCAGCGCTGACCAGCAACAAATTCCGCCATAACGACCTTGATTTCGCCTCAAAAATATCGGTAGACGCAGCGGGGCACAGGTCGGCCGCCGCCACCNNTAAGGCTTTTTGCGGCAAAGACCACCGGCGGAGGAGAAAGGGATCCACAACCTCTGGGTGAGATCGCTCCGCCCCCTTGATCGATGGAACGGTGTGGGAGCGGCGTTTTTTCAACCCAATAAAGTTAAGAAGCCGCGGCCAACCTTTGAAGGCTCGCCGGCTTTTGATAAGACGATCAGGTTTAACGCTCGCCTGGCGAGGGGGCGGCCAGTGTTAAAGCCGCGATGTAAAGCACGCGCCGGTGGTGACTTAGCGCCGCCGGNNAGGAAGGCCGCGAGGAGCTTAGGCTTTGGCCGCCAATTGTGTTACCTTCGCCGATGCCGGCTCGGGCGGGGTTATTTCCTCGAGCAGCAGCTCCGGTTTGCCCTTGCAGGCGCGCGCCAGCAAGTCGCGATGTTTGGAAAGGAACAAACCTACGGCTTCGTTGTGGTCGGCATGGCTGCCGGGCAGGTGCTGATTGAGCAGCGCGGCGATGTTTTCCGCCAGCTCCAGCATTTTGTCGTACTCTTCCGCTTCTTTTTTGTCTTGAAACATAGTGCCATCTCGATCACATTGCCAAACTGCGATAACTGCCATAGGTAGACTCCCGACTGGATACTGTAGGTAAATACAGTATTGCTTCCCCGTAGCGCTGTCAACCGCGGAATCCCATATGGACCCACTCAAGCTCTTTGTCACTCTGGAAACGCCCCTTACCCGGACCCAGCTGCTAGCGCAATTTACCGAGCACGGCTGGAACTGCGATCGCGGAACGGGCGAACTGCTACTACCAGGTTTTGTCCTAAGTCTCGAACACAGCGGCGGCCACAGCTACCTGATGCGTGGCTGGCTGGAAAGATCGGCCAATTGGCAGGATCAAATCACGCCCCTGCTTGCCGCCCTGGCTCAAGTATCCTATAGCCTGGATGTGTTCGAAGAAGACGGTCGCTTAATTGGACGCATGCAAAGATAGCCGGCGCGGCACAACGACTGGGCGGTTATATATGTGCGACCTTAAACAATATTGGGCGATATGTCTTGACTTGGTCGGAAAAACTCTCATATTCAAAGGTGCGGCTGCGAGGAGAATCCGATGGCCGCGACCCTTGAGATCTGGCCTTATGTATTTTTCATCTGCTGCACCTGCACAATCGGGTCGCCCGACATGGGACTTGGCCCGCCGGCTGAGCCGCGCCTGTCATTTCCCCAGTCTGCTCACCGCCACTATGCTCATCGCCAGCCCGCTCATCGCCAATCCGGTTTTTGCAGGCGTTGAACCCGGACCCGCCGCGGCGCCCGCGCAGGCCGTCCAAGTCGCAGACGCGGCCGATTTTCTCGCGATCAGCACCGAACTGATGACGCTCTTGGACCAGAAAATCCGCCCGCTGGAGCGCCGCACCCAACAGGTGGTTGCGCTGCATGAACTTCTCTTCGGCCCGCGTTTTTTCGCCATCAACTACGACAATACTTACACCAAGACCGCGCAGGAAACTTTGTTTACCCGTTCCGGCAACTGCCTTTCACTGGCCGCTCTTTACATTGCCGCCGCGCGACACCTCGGCATGGAGGCGAATTTTCAGCTGGTCCATATTCCGAATCAATGGGAGAAAAACCGCAATTTTAATATAGTGCTCGGCCACGTGAATGTGCGGGTATCCATTCCCGGCCACGACGCCACGGTGGAATTCATGGACACCTACACCGCGGATGAGGTGAAGAAATTTGATTCCAAAATTATTTCCGATGCAGAGGCGACGGCGCGTTACTTCAACAACCGCGGCGCGGAGCAGCTCGCTCTTGGCGAACGAGCTGCCGGAGTGGCCCTGTTGGAACGCTCCACGCAGATTTACCCGAAATTCTCCGAATCCTGGGTGAACCTCGGGGTCGGGTACAAGATGCTCGGTCGTTTGTCGGAGGCCGAAACGGCCTATTTGCGCGCGCAAAAGATCGACCGTCACAACCTGTCGGCGATCAACAACCTTCACACTCTCTACGTGGAAACCGGACAACCTGGCAAAGCAGGTCAGCTTGCCGATCGCATCCGCCGGCACCAGATGAAAAACCCTTACCACCTCGCGCGCTTGGCTGAGCACGAAATCGGCAGGCAGCAATACGCCACAGCGGTGCAGCACTTGAAGAAAGCGATAAAAATTCAGCCGCAGGAGGCGGATTTTTATTTGCTGCTCGGGCAGACCTATTTCCGTACGGGAGAACTCGCCAAAAGTGAACAAGCTCTACAGAAATCGGTTGAGCTGACCCGCGACGCGGGAGAGTTGGAAAAACGTCAGAAAAAACTCGTTGCGCTGAAAAATCACTTCGCCGCCGCCTATTGATCCTACGGCTCCGCGGCCCCCGAATAGGGCGGGGCAGCCCGCTCAAGCCCGCCCCAGGGTTGCCTTGTCGCCGCCGGATGCTATATGGTTGTGCACCCCGCATCGAATCCAAGGCCGCTATGCGCCCGCGTTTACTTTTCCCACTGGTCGTGGTGACACTGTTGCTCGGTTACGGCTATTACGGTTACACCACGCCCCTTCCGAGACCTATGGAAAAACGCTCGATCCAACAAGTTGTGGAACTCTATGGCGCGGCGAGTCAAAGCAGGCTGCAGCCCTTTTTTGCCGCGGCCAAGGCCACCTACCCGCCCAGCGCGATACACCTTCTCGCCATCAAGGACGAAAAGAAGTTGGAGCTGTGGACCGAAGAACCGACCGGGCGATTTTTTATCCGCGCCTATCCCATTAAAGCAGCCAGCGGTGTCACCGGTCCAAAATTGCGGGAGGGTGACAAACAGGTTCCAGAGGGCGTTTACCGGCTGGAGTACCTGAACCCCAATAGCGCTTATCACCTCTCAATGAAGCTCGACTACCCAAACGCTTTCGACCGGCAACACGCGCGCGCCGAAGGCCGCACCCAACCCGGGGGCGATATTTTCATTCACGGCAACGCTGTTTCGATCGGCTGCTTGGCCGTGGGCGATCCGGCAATCGAGGAGCTCTTCACCCTGGTGGCGGCGGTTGGAATCGAAAAAGTGAAAGTGGTCATAGCGCCGAGCGATCCGCGCAAGCAGGATATTTTGCCTTTGGCTGAAGGTCAGCCCGCGTGGGTCACGGGTTTATACGAAGGGGTCACCGCCGAATTCGCGGATCACCGAATCTTTGATCAAACCGCGTCGACCGACCCCTCTCAGACGTTCATGGGAAAATGCCATTAATCCCCGCCCCGCCCCCGCGTCTCCCTTTCTTTTCGCACCCTAGCCACTGACGCACCCGCCTGCCTCATGGCGTGTTTTCTGCACTGTCTATTCCGCCATTCGCCCGGCTAGGAGATTTATCCGCGCCGTCCGCCGCGTAAAACCGCGGCATAAGAGGTGGGCGGTGCGAATATCCGAGGTCCAGCGGGCAAAAGGGTGTTGCGCCCCTGTAACTTTTACACCGAATTCAGTCATTGGAACCGCGTATGTCTTGTTCTTTTCTACGGTTTTTTGTTGTATGCCAACTCGCCTGGATAGTCTCCGGCTGCGGTGATACCGCGCGGCTGCCGGTGGCGGCCGGCACTGGTCCCCATCCGCAATTGCCGCCGCCCGAAAAAAGCCTGATTCCAACAGTAGCGGTTGCCAAGGCGGCCGGCTGGCCGGAAGGTAAAACACCCGTGACGGCCCCCGGCACCCAGGTCGCCGCTTTCGCCGTGGATTTGGACCATCCGCGCTGGGTCTACGTGCTGCCCAATGGCGATGTGCTCGCGGTGGAAAGCAATGCGCCGCCGCGGCCGGAGGACAACAAGGGGATCCGCGGTTGGATCATGGGGCTCATGATGAAAAAGGCCGGTGCCGGCGTGCCCAGCGCCAACCGCATCAGCCTCTTGCGGGATACCGACGCTGACGGCAAGGCGGATTTCCGCTCGGTTTTATTGCAAAATCTCAATTCGCCGTTCGGCGTAACACTCCTCGACGGATACCTGTACATCGCCAACACAGACGCCCTGGTGCGCGTGCCCTATAGGGATGGAGATACTCGCATCGATGTGGCACCTGAGCAGGTGGTCGCCCTGCCAGGAGGGCCCATTAATCACCACTGGACCAAAAATGTGGTAACGAGCCCCGACGGCCGCGCGCTCTATGTCACCGTCGGCTCCAACAGCAATGTCGGGGAAAACGGCATGGCTGCGGAAAAATATCGCGCCGCCGTCCTGGAGGTGGACAAGGCAAGCCGCCGCACCCGGGTCTTCGCTTCGGGCCTGCGCAATCCCAATGGTCTGTCCTGGAACCCGGAAAGCGGCGAGCTCTGGGTCGCCGTCAACGAGCGCGACNNCGGCTCCAACAGCAACGTGGCGGAAAAGGGTTTGGCGGCGGAGCAAGATCGGGCCGCGATACTGCAAGTGGATCCAGTCCGCCGTACCTACCGAGTTTTCGCCTCCGGGTTGCGCAACCCGAACGGCATGGCGTGGGAGCCCGGTACCGGGGCCCTGTGGGCTGTGGTCAATGAGCGGGACGAACTCGGTAGCGATCTGGTGCCGGATTACCTGACATCCGTGCAGGACGGCGGGTTTTACGGATGGCCTTTCAGTTATTTTGGTCAACACGTCGATGAGCGAGTGCAACCGGGCAA
>DJFO01000413.1:0-167 GCA_002432555.1 Marinagarivorans sp. UBA5870 | reverse complement strand
CCAGCACGGCTCCTGGAACCGCCGCCCACGCAGCGGTTACAAGGTGATTTTTGTTCCTTTTGCCGGCGGTCGGCCGCAGGGAGAACCACTTGATCTCCTCACTGGATTTCTCAACGAGGCCGAAGACAAAGCCTACGGCCGCCCCGTCGGCGTCGCGCTCGACCACA
>DJFO01000094.1:26856-33590 GCA_002432555.1 Marinagarivorans sp. UBA5870 | reverse complement strand
GGCGGCGGACGTAATCCACTCCTGGTGGGTTCCGGCGCTCGGCGTCAAGCGCGATGCGATTCCGGGATACATCCACGAAGCCTGGGCCAAAGTTGACGAGCCGGGCGTGTTCCGCGGTCAGTGTACCGAGCTGTGCGGCAAAGACCACGCGTTTATGCCAGTGGTGGTGCACGCGGTGAGCGAGGCGGAATTTAATGAGTGGCTCGAAGGGAAACGCGCAAAGGCACGCGCGGTCGCCGAGGCGGTGAAACAAACCCTCACGTTTGAGCAGCTCTACGCTGAGGGCGAGGCGGTGTACAACAAAAACTGCGTGGCCTGCCATCAGGCGGATGGAAAAGGTATCGCTGGGACCTTCCCGGCCATTGCCGGCAGTCCGATCGCCACCGGTCCCGTCAATGCGCACATCAACCGCGTCGTGAACGGTGGCGCGGGCATGCCGCCCTTTGGCGAACAGCTGACGCCAGTAGAAATCGCCGCCGTTGTCACTTTCCAGCGCAACGCATTCGGCAACAACATGGGCGACCAGATCCAGCCCATCNNCTTATGGCACATGGTCCTGCGCACGGTTTGACCCGTTGGTTTTACACCACCAACCACAAAGACATAGGTACTATGTACCTGTGGTTCAGTTTTGCGATGTTTTTCCTTGGCGGCGTGTTCGCTCTGGTGGTCCGCGCCGAGTTGTTTGAGCCGGGTCTGCAGATTGTTCAGCCGGAATTCTTTAACCAGATGACCACCATGCATGGACTGGTCATGGTGTTCGGCGCGGTGATGCCCGCTTTCGTCGGCCTGGCCAACTGGATGGTGCCCATGATGATCGGAGCTCCCGACATGGCCCTGCCGCGCATGAACAACCTGAGCTTCTGGATTCTTCCGTTCGCCTTCGCCCTGCTCGCATCCACCTTGTTCATGCAAGGCGGAGCGCCGAACTTCGGTTGGACTTTCTACGCCCCCCTCTCAACTACCTATGCTCCGCCGAGCGTGACCTTTTTCATCTTTGCGGTGCATATCATGGGGGCCAGCTCCATCATGGGCGCGATCAATATCATCGCCACCATCCTGAATATGCGCGCGCCCGGCATGACCCTTATGAAAATGCCGCTGTTCGTTTGGACGTGGCTGATCACGGCTTATCTTTTGATTGCGGTGATGCCCGTACTGGCTGGCGTAGTGACCATGATGTTGATGGATATTCACTTCGGCACTTCTTTCTTTGACGCCGCCGGCGGTGGTGACCCCGTACTGTTTCAGCACGTTTTTTGGTTCTTCGGGCACCCTGAGGTTTACATCATGATTCTGCCGGCGTTCGGCATCGTCAGCGCTATTATCCCCACTTTCGCGCGCAAGCCATTATTCGGCTATTCGTCCATGGTGTACGCCACCGCGTCCATCGCGATCCTCAGTTTCATGGTCTGGGCGCACCACATGTTTACGGTCGGCATGCCGTTTATCGGCGAATGGGTATTCATGATTGCGACTATGGCGATCGCCGTACCCACCGGGGTAAAAGTCTTCAACTGGGTGACCACCATGTACAAGGGCGCCATGACATTCGAAACGCCCATGTTATTCTCGATCGCCTTTGTGATTTTGTTCACCATCGGCGGTTTCTCCGGTTTGATGCTGGCAATCGCACCGGCCGACTTCCAATATCACGACACCTATTTTGTGGTCGCGCACTTCCACTACGTATTGGTGCCGGGCGCCATCTTCTCGATTACCGCCGCCGTATATTATTGGCTGCCGAAGTGGTGCGGCCGCATGTACGACGAGACGCTGGGCAAGGCGCACTTCTGGCTGGCATTTATCGGTCTGAACCTCACCTTCTTTCCCATGCACTTTTCCGGTTTGGCGGGCATGCCGCGGCGCATCCCGGATTACAATCCGCTGTTCGCCAACTGGAATATGTTGTCTTCGGTAGGCTCCTTCTTGTTCGGCGCGGCACAGGTTCTGTTCCTGTACATAATCATTCGCGCGATCGTCAGCGGCCGCAAAGCCACTGATCAAGTCTGGGAAGGTGCTCACGGTTTGGAATGGACGGTCCCGTCTCCGGCGCCCTACCATACCTTCACGACACCTCCCAAGGTGGATTGATTAAAGGGCTCGTATAGTGGAAAAGGCAACGCGCAACACTGTCGTCCGCTTGGCGGTTTCCGCCGTGCTGATGTTTATTGCCGTTTTCACTATCATGCCCCCGCTCTATACCCTGCTGTGCGAAGTGACCGGACTGCGTAAAGTCGGTGGGGCTTACGAAGCGGAGGAAATCAAGGTGGACGACGAGCGAGTGGTAACCGTGCAGTTTGTTGCTACCCACAATGACACCATGCCTTGGGATTTCAGGCCGATGGAATACAAGGTCAAGGTCAATCCGGGGCAGAAGACCGTGATCAAATATTTCGCCAAAAATAATACCGATCGGCCCATGGTGGCGCAGGCTGTGCCGAGCATTACGCCGTTCAACGCGGTAAATTATTTCCACAAGATTGAATGTTTTTGTTTCAACCACCAGCCTTTGGCCGGTGGTGAAAGTGCAGAACTGGGTCTGGAATTTGTGGTGGATCAGGATTTGCCTCGGCAGGTGACGACCATCACGCTCTCCTACACCTTGTTCGATATTACGGCGCAGGCGCAAGGCGAACTCGCGCGCGCCGACTAATTCAGGTTTTCAACTTTTAACCGCATAACTGACAGCAGGCGGAGAAAATAAGAATGGCCCATCATCACGACGCATCGACCTATTACGTACCCGAGCAGAGCAAGCTGCCGCTGATTACGGCGTTTGCCATGTTCCTTACGGTTTTTGGCCTGGGGAACTGGTTTAACGACGTCAATGGCGGACCCTTTATGTTTGCGGCCGGATTTATTCTGATGGCCGGAGTGATGTACGCCTGGTTCAGCACCGTTATCCGAGAGAACCTTGCCGGACTCAACAATGCGCAATTGAAACGCTCATACGTCTGGGGCATGGGGTGGTTCATATTTTCCGAGGTAATGTTTTTCTCGGCGTTTTTCGGCGCGCTATTTTACGTGCGAATGTTCGTGTTGCCCAAACTCAGCGAGGGCCCGACCAGCGAATTGCTGTGGCAGAATTTTCAAGCGGAGTGGCCTCTGATGACCACCCCGGACATGGTTGTCAAAGGCGACGCCGCCAAACACATAGGACCCGATGCCAACATGAGCAATCCGGGTATTAGCAATTGGCTTGGTTGGCTGCCCTTCTGGAACACCCTGATCCTGCTGACTTCCAGCTTTACTGTGCATTTTGCCCATACGGCCCTGAAAAAAGACAACAAAAAGCAGTTCCATATCTGGTTGGGCATCACCGTTTTCCTGGGTATCTGCTTCTTGATATTGCAGGTCGAAGAATATATCCACGCGTACCAGGAATTGGGTCTGACACTGAGCTCAGGCATCTACGGTGCGACCTTTTTCATGCTCACTGGTTTTCACGGCGCGCACGTCACCATGGGAACTTTTATGCTGCTGGTGATGTTGTTGCGGTCGGTGTTAAAAGGCCATTTTAATCATCACGACTGTTTCGGTTTTGAAGCGGCCAGTTGGTACTGGCACTTTGTCGACGTGGTTTGGTTGGGCTTGTTTATTTTCGTCTATCTGATGGGTTGATCAAGGTACTGACGATTGCGCCCGGGAAGTTCTGTCCCAGGGCGCAGTATTTTTGAGTCGCCCGGTTTGAATGCCATAGGCGATGGTGCCCATCAGAATCGCTGCGAGAGTAATGCGAATGCCCAATGCGTAAAGCGTGCGCTTGGATTCCGGTACATTCATGTCTTTCAACAAAAAAACGAGCCCGCTGGTCAGGCTGACAACCACCGCCAAAAATANNAACAATAAACAGTTTTAACAGCATCTGGCATTCCTCGATTGGTCGACAGTGAACACCCCGCAGAAAGCCCCATTCAGACTGGACATCAATTGGAAAATCAGTGTGTTTTCCCTGCTGCTGTTTCCGATACTGGTGGGATTGGGGTTCTGGCAATTGCAAAGGGCGGACGAAAAAAGCACCATACAACAATTGCTGGAGGAACAACAGGCGCGACCGCCGGTCACTTTGGACTCGGTTAATTTGCCGGATGACCAGGAATGGTTGTATCGCAAGGTGCGGGTCTCTGGCCGCCCGGACGCGCAGCGCACCTGGTTGTTGGAGAATCAAATTCAACAAGGTCGTCCCGGTTTTAATCTTATCGTGCCCCTGGTGTTGGACAACCGCGAGATTTTATTGGTGAATTGCGGCTGGTTGCCCGCGCCGCAAGACCGGGCACAATTGCCGATGCTGCCGCAGCTGCCCGCGTCGGTAACCGTGACGGGACGACTGGTAAAACCGAGTCGTAATCCACTCCTGCGGGAGCCGCCGAGTAGTGCGGATTGGCCGCGAAGAATTTTGCAGGTGGACACGGACGTCGCCGCCGCGGCCCTGGGCGCCCCAGTATCGCCCTGGCTCCTTCAGCTTGACGGAGATAGTCCCATGGCGTTGCTGGTCGACTGGCGCCCTTTGAATATGTCCGCTGCCAAACATCAGGCTTACGCCGTGCAGTGGTTTTTGCTGGCGTCGGCTCTGGTGGTGTTGACGGTGTTCGCCAACAGCAACCTGGGCCGCAGAAAAATGACTCGCGAGTCGTGATATGACGGAAGTTACAATGGCGAATACAACGCAGAACCGCCGGCGCATGTCCTGGCAATTGACGGCAATTCTCGTTGTGACGTTGGTCCCGATGATCGCCGCTTATGTTGCATTTTTTACGGGCCTGGGTGTCCCGCAGGACCGGGTAAACGAAGGTGTTTTGCTCTCACCCGCGCGCAACCTGGCTGACCTCGCCAGCCGCGCCGAAGGGGACGTCCCGCAATTTACCAACAATATGTTGTGGCGACTGTTAATACCGATCCCGGCGAACTGTGATACAGCCTGTCAGCAAAACCTCTACGTCACCCGCCAAGTGCACATACGGTTGGCCGATAAAGCCGACCGGGTCGAGCGCTATGCCGTCAACCTCGGCGGCGCGGCAGGCGCGGACTTCCTGCAGCAGATTCAAGCGGAGCATCCGGGGCTGAAAACTTTCGCCGTCGCCGAGGAGGATTGGCAGGCGTGGCTCCGGGGCACTAACGCTCCGGTCGGAGTGGCGCAGGATCATTATTACCTGCTGGTGGATCAGGTGGGTTTCGCCATGATGTTTTACAGCGTGCAGCACGAGGGCAACCAACTGCTGCAGGACCTGAAGCGCGTCCTGCGTTACAGCCCGGGAGGTTAAGTGGTGGAGCACGCTGCGATCTTCTCTCGCGCTTCGTCGGCGCAAAACCGACCTGCAGTGATCCCGTCGCACCGACGGCTACTCGTCGCCTGCGCCGCTTTCGCCGTCGCGCTCGCTCTGGTTGTAGTGGTCTTGGGAGCCTTCACGCGCTTGAGTGACGCGGGTTTGGGTTGCCCGGACTGGCCGGGTTGTTACGGCCATCTTACCTGGCCCACATCCGCGGCGGATGTCGCTGCGGCGGAAGCGAGATTTCCCGAAGCGCCGGTCGAGCACGATAAGACCTGGCCTGAGATGGTGCACCGTTATTTCGCCGGCACACTGGGTCTTCTGATTCTTGTCATCCTCTGGCTCAGTTGGCGGGCCCGTGCTGAGGGCCAAGGTCTGCCTTTGAAACTGCCGCTGTTCCTGTTACTTCTGGTGATTCTGCAAGGCGCATTTGGCATGTGGACTGTCACCCTCAAGCTTTGGCCTCAGGTGGTGACTGCGCACCTGCTCGGCGGCTTCGCCACTGCGAGCACTATCTGGCTGCTGTTGTTACGGCTCGCCAACTGGCGATCCGATTTTGTTTCCGCGCCGCTGCCGAAAACTCTCGCCATTGTGGGATTGCTGGTCGTGATAGCTCAAATCGCCCTGGGCGGTTGGACGAGCGCCAACTACGCCGCGCTCGCCTGNNCCAGTGGTGGCCGCCGGCGGATTTTGCGCAGGGCTTCAATATTTTCCAGCACGTCGGCCCCAATTATCTGGGCGGCCTGCTCGACAACCACGCGCGCACCGCCATTCACGTCACTCACCGCCTCGGTGCGGCCACGGTGGCGCTGACGCTCCTTTTGCTGGCGCAACGGTTGTGGCGTCTTCGCGGTTCGGGGCGGGTGCTCGCAGCGCTGCTCACGGCCGTGCTGGTGCTCCAGATCACTCTTGGTATCAGCAACGTCTACTGGGTTTTGCCCTTGCCGGTCGCCGTGGCGCACAACGCTTTTGGGCTGGTGCTGCTGCTGGTGCTCGTCACCGTGAATTATGTTTTGTATACCGCGTCGCGCGGGGAGAAAAATCATGTCTGATGCCATGCTGACCGCGGGTGCAACCCGCGCCCTCTGGCGCGACTATTGGGAGCTCTGCAAACCCAACGTTGTTGCCCTGATGATCCTCACTTCCGTGATCGGCATGTTGTTGGCGGTGCCCGGGGCGGTGCCACTCGACATTCTGCTTCTGGGTAATCTCGGCATAGCCCTTTGCGCCGGATCCGCCGCGGTGGTCAACCATCTTGTCGACCGCCATATCGATCAAAAGATGGCGCGCACTTTCAACCGGCCGATTGCTCAAGGGCGTGTCGCGCCCGCCAATGGAATGGTTTTCGCTCTGGTGCTCGGGGCATTGGGCATGGCGGTCCTGCTGATCTTCATCAACTCGCTCACGGCCTGGCTGACGCTGGCTTCGCTCCTGGGTTACGCAGTGGTTTACACACTGTTTCTC
>DJFO01000094.1:13510-26822 GCA_002432555.1 Marinagarivorans sp. UBA5870 | reverse complement strand
GTGGACGCCGCCGCATTTTTGGGCGCTGGCGCTGCATAGGCATAAGGAATACGCCAAGGCGGCAATTCCAATGCTGCCGGTCACTCACGGGGAGCGTTACACCAAGATTCACATCTTTTTGTACACCTTGATTCTCCTAGCGGTGAGTGTGCTGCCCTTTGTGACGGGCATGTTGCACATGATCTACCTGGTGGGAGCCCTGGTGCTCGGTGCGGTATTCATCGGCTACGCGGTGCAAATGCTGATCGCCCCGAAACCCGACAGCGGCATGGCCACTTTCCGCTACTCCATCGTTTATCTGATGGTGCTTTTTGTCATTATGTTGATCGATCACTACACCTTTCCCTTTACCGGGCATTGGGCGGGCTTCTGATGTCTGTGCCCCCGCCCGACAGCCGACAACAGCGCCGGATCATGCGCACCCTTTTGGGCTTGCTCGCATTCATTCTGGTGGTGGTCGGTTTGTTCCTGCATAAGTTTCTCTCGCCGCGAGTGCTGTCAGCCCAGGAGTTGGCCGTCAACGGCGCGGTGGTTTTCGACAAACCGCGGATCATCCCCGCCTTCCAGCTGCGCGACCACGCCGGTCAGCCCTTCGATCTCGAACGGCTCAAAGGCAAGTGGACCGTCATGTTTTTCGGTTTTACCTCGTGTCCTGACGTCTGCCCCACGACTCTTGCGACCCTGTCTCAGTGGTATAAAAAATTGGATGAGGATGTGCGCAGTAAAACCCAGGTGGTCATGTTAACCGTCGATCCAGCGCGGGATACGCCGGAAAAACTGGCGGCCTATATGGGCCATTTCGATCCGGCGTTTGTCGGGGTTACCGGCGATTTTCTGCCGATTAAAACCCTGACAGACCAGCTCAATGTCGCTTTCAACCGGGTCGTGCTCGGCAATGACTACACGGTGGACCACTCGGGGCATCTGGTACTGGTGAATCCTTATGGCCACTACCACGGCATCTTCAAACCGCCTTTCCAGCTGGGCCAGCTAAAATTGACCTATCAATCCATAGTGAGCACTTTTTCCCACTGACATGCGCCGCCTCCTGCTGATGGCATGTCTGCTCGCGGCGGGCGCCGCGGCGGATACCGTTTACCGATACCAGGACGATCAGGGTCGATGGCACTTCAGCGATCGCAAACCTCGGAGCGCGCACGAGACGCTTGAAGTCGTCACCGCGACGCCGGTGCTCAAGGAACCGCAGCTGGTGTACGCGAAGCAGGTGGATGGAAGTCAGCGGTTGATGGCGGCTAATCCCTGGCTCGCGCCAGTGCAGTTTGAAGTGCGCGCCGGCGAAGTCCGCGTCGGCCGCTGGGTCGTCGGACCGCGCGGCGAGGAGCCTTTACTGCTGAACGGGCAGCCGCTGGTCTGGCAAGCGGATTACGAATATCGCTTTTTGCTGGGCAAGCCGATCGCGAAAGGGGACGCCCAGCCGCTCGAACCGCCGGTGCCGCCAAAGGGTAAGTTTCGCATCAGCCAGGGATTTGACGGCCGTTACTCCCACACCAAAGAGCCGGCACGTCACGCGGTGGACATCGTCATGCAAGTGGGTGCCGGTGTGCACGCGGCGCGCGAAGGATTAGTGGTCGCCGTCAAGGATGACTACCATATGGGTGGCCGCGACCGGTTCTTTCTCGATAAAGCAAATTATGTTCGGGTGCTGCACGACGATGACACCTTCGGAGTTTACGCGCATATATTGCTTGGCAGCGCGCAAGTGAAGGAGGGTGATCGGGTGCAGGCCGGTGACCTTCTGGCCAGTGCCGGCACCTCTGGTTATTCCACCGGACCCCATCTGCACTTCGTATTGCAGCGGAACGACGGCGAAGACATTGTTTCCGAACCTTTTCGGTTTCGGTGGGGCAGGGGTGTGCTGCAGCCCGAGGCCGGGCAATGGCTGACTCGCGAAACACCCTGATCTGCAACCGGGAAGGCGGCCTCAGTTCAGCCGTGATAAGCGAAGCCGATCCGCGGAGCCTAGGTTACAATCCGTTTTTTTACTGAGGAGTCACCATGACCATATCCCGCTCTCCGATCAGTCGGACAGGCCCCGCAGTCTCATCACTGATCGCCGGTTTCTGGCGGCTCAAACACTGGGGAATGAAACCTCAGAACCTCTTGCGCTTTATCGAACAGCTCCTGGAGCTGGGCGTGACCACCATGGACCATGCCATGGTCTATCGCAGCGAGGCACCGTTTGGCGAAGCTCTGGCGCTGCAACCCGGCTTGCGGCAGCGCATGGAAATCATTAGCAAATGCGGTATTCGTCCAGTTGGCTTCGGCCCTCTCGGTGCGCAGCGTACCAACCATTACGACAGCAGTCGGACGGCAATTGTCGAATCGGTTGAAGCGTCGTTACGCGATCTGCGCACGGACTACCTGGATGTGCTCTTGATCCATCGCCCGGATTACCTCATGAACGTCGATGAAACGGCGGAGGCTTTCACTCAACTTAAGACTCAGGGCAAAGTCCAGCACTTCGGCGTGTCCAACTTCTCATGTGCCCAGTTCGACGCCTTGCAGAAGGTGTGGAGTCCGGGCCTCGTGACCAATCAGGTGGAATTCTCTCCGTACCAGATGCAGGCTTTGGAAAGTGGCGTGCTGGAGCAGTGCCAGGGCTACGGCGCCCGCCCCATGTTATGGTCGTGCCTCGCTGGCGGGCGGCTACTGGAACCCTTCGACGCTAAGGGCGAACGCATCTTGGCGGCGCTCGAACGGGTGCGGGAAGAAATTGCAGCGGACACGGTAGAGCAGGTGGTTTACGCGTGGGTGCTGACACTGCCCGGCAGGCCTTTGCCGCTCCTCGGAACAAGCAAGATCGAGCGAGTCGCCGATGCGGTCAAGGGGCTGAACCTGCGGTTGAATCGCGAACAGTGGTACGACATCTGGGAGGCCTCCAACGGCGCTCCCGTACCTTAGTCAGACCTGCACGCAGCTGCGGTTGTGGCCGGCGACGCGGGATTGGGACAGGGCGGCATAAGCGCCTTCAACCAGTTCCGCCGCCGAGTGCCCCGCGCGAGGCTGCGCCAGTTGGACGCCCACGCTGACGGTTATAAACCCCGAGATGGGCGAGTGTCCATGGGGTATCGCGAGGCTGCGGACGGTTTCCACCAGCCATTGACCCCATTCGCGACAATCCTTTTCATCGAGCCCGGGCACCAGCAGGGCGAACTTCTCCGCGCCGAATCGCGCGAGTAGTTCATCGGCGGTGTGAAAACCGCGGTCGAAAGCTCGGGCAATGTTCTTGAGGCAGGCATCCGCTTTGAGGGATCCGAAATTGTCGCCATAGTCGCGCAGATAGTCGACGTGCACGAGGGCGAGGGCGAGGTTCCCTTGTGCCGCCGTCTGTTCCTGCCAGAGTCGCTCCAATTGTTCGTCGAAATACTGCCGGTTGAAGACCTGCGTGATCCGGTCGCGCTTGGGAATCAGCTGTGCCCGCCGCGCGGCCTGTCGACGCAGCTGCTCCTGGATGCTGGCGCGGATCAGGCGGGGATCAAAGGGCTTGGTGATGAAGTCAACAGCGCCGGATGCCAGTGCCGCAACCTGATGAGTGGCCCCGCCGTGGGAGGTGACGAAAATGACCGCACTTTCACCCTTGGCCTGGATGCGTTTGAAGACAGCCGGACCCAGGATATCGGGAAGTTCTATATCCAGCAGAATCAAATCGGGCCGCAGCTCTCCCGCCATCCGGATGCCTTCCTCTCCGGTCGAAGCAAAAACGACCCGGCCGAGGTCGCCAACGAAGTTGGCCAAGAGCCGGACATCGTCGGGATTATCCTCTATGACCAACAGGGTGGCTTCTTTGACGTCGGTAGGATGTTCACTGAGCGGGTCGCGGGACATGGGATTTCCCAAAATTAGCGGTCAATGCATCAGTGTAGTTAAGGCTGGGCGGCCCGGCCACGCGACTCGTGCGCTAGCGCTCAGGTAGCAGCAGACTGGTGGCGAAAAGGATACTGGCGGCCACGACTATGCTGGGGCCGGCAGGGCTATCGATAAAAAACGACAGGGTAAGTCCCNNCCCGCTGCCACCGCCAGTATCCCCACGAGCGCTGCACCTACGGCCATGGCTTCGGGCGAACGACTGAATCTCCGACTGGTGGCAGCGGGTATGACCATGAGCGCGGTAATCAGCAGGACGCCGACCACCTTCATCGCAATGGCGATCACCAACGCGATCAATCCCATCAGCAGCAGTCGCAGCCGGGCAGTTGGTATGCCCTCCACCCGTGCGAGGGTTTCGTCGAGTGTGGCGAACACCAAGGGCTGCCAAAACAACCACAACACCAGCAGCACGAGCGCGGCTACNNCCGTAGATGATCCATAGGTCGCCCGGAGTTGTGGTCAATAGGTCGCCGAACAGTAACGCCCACAAATCGATACGGGTCTCCGCGAGCAGATTGGCGCAGACCAATCCCAAGGCCAGAGTCGAGTGGGAGAGAATGCCGAGCAGAGTGTCATTACCCAGCAGCTTCTGGGTTTGTAGACCCGTTAGCATCGCTGCCAGCACCAGGCTGCTCGCCAAAACCGCCAATAGGGGATTCACTTGCAACATCACCCCGAGCGCCGCGCCCAGGAGCGCCGCGTGCGCCAGGGTATCGCCGAAATANNGGGCCGGCGACCAGCGCCACGCCAATCCCGCTGAGCAGTGCGTAGAGCAGAAAGTCCGGCATCATGAGTGGTGGCACTGGCTGTGGTGGTGGTGAGGCTGCGCCGACGGCGCCACTACGTCGCCGTGCAAGTCGTGCGCGTGGTCGTGATGGTGGGTGTAAATTGCAATGTCCTGCGCCTGTCTGCCGAACAGCTGGAGATATTCGGGATGCCGGGCCACACTCTCCGGTGCTCCGTGACAGCAGATATGACGGTTGAGACAAAGTACAGTGTCCGTTTTGGCCATCACTAGATGCAGGTCGTGCGATACCATCAACACAGCACAGCCCAACTCGTCGCGCAGCTCGGAGATATGACGATAAAGTTCCGCCTGCCCGACGACGTCTACCCCTTGGGTCGGTTCGTCGAGTACCAATAACTGGGGACTCTGCAGTACCGCGCGTGTCAGCAGCACGCGCTGCAGCTCCCCGCCGGACAAGTTGTGGAGTTGCTGATCGAGCAGTGCGCTAACCCCCAGCCGCTCGCTATACCGCCGCATGTTTCCCTGGTCTCGAGTAGCCAATCGCAGAAAGCGCGCCACAGTTAAAGGCAGATTGGTGTCGAACCGTAAATGCTGCGGCATATACCCAAGCTGTAGGCCCGGCGCCCGGCGCACCTGCCCGCGCGTCGGTGCGAAAAGGCCGATGACTAAGTTGACCAGTGACGTTTTGCCCGCCCCATTTGGCCCTATAACCGTGACTATTTCCCTCGGTGCTATTGCAAAAGTGACGTCCTGCAAGATGGTCGCCGGACCGCGTTGCCAGCTGACCTGCTCGCAGGCGATAAGGTTGGTCTGACGATCGGTCGTCATAAAATCCAAGCGCCCGGGGGTTAGGTAGGATGTTATGATATAACGTCGTTCATTTACCGCGAAACGGGTTTCCGCATTTTCATGAAGACATTGCACTTTTTCTCGCGGCTCGCGGCGGCGATTACCTGCTTCCTAGCATTTCCGGTCAGCGCCGAAACCGTGGTGGTGGCAGCGAGTATTCGTCCCATAACTCTGCTGGTACAGGATCTGGTGCAGGATCTGCCAGTGGAAGTTATTACCCTTTTGCCCCCTAACGCCGATCCACATAGTTGGGCCATGCGTGTCTCCGATCGCCAGGTCTTGGAAAAGGCGGACCTTGTGCTTTGGCTGGGTCCGGAATTCGAAGGTTTCCTCGCGAAGCCGCTGGCCGGGTTTCAGGACAAGCAGCTCGCGTTAGGGGAACTGGCGGCACTGGATTGGCCGCCGCCGGTTCGTCACGACCATGCAGGTAGCGGACGGGACATGCACTTGTGGCTCAACCCCGCCAATGTCGCGCTGGTGCAAAAAGCCCTGGCGACGCGGCTTGGCGCGCTTTTGCCCGACGCGCGCGCGGCGCTCCAGGGTCGGTTACAGCACCAGCTTGAGTTGCTGGAAAAGCTGCAGCGGGAGATAGATGAGCGATTGAAACCTTATCGAGCAAGAGGGTTCTTGGCTTATCACGATGCCTATGGGCATTTCGTCGCAGCGTTTGATCTGCGTCAGTTGGGCGCTGTTAATCAAAGCTCTGAAGAGCGCCTGAGCGCTAAAAAATTGCAGGAGCTGCAGAAGCTGGGTCTGGATGCCAGCTGTTTGTTAGCGGAAAAAGATTCCGAGCCAGAACGGCGGTTGGCGCAAACCCTCGGCTTGTCTTTAGTGGTGGCCGATGGTTTGGCGGCCGACAAAAAATGGACGAGCTATCCGGCGTTTCTCTTGGATATCAGTCGGGAGTTTGAAAATTGCCTCAAAAAATCCTCACAAAGCAAATAAACAACTTGTCATTTCACTAGATACCAATTGCTTAACACTTTCTTTATTGATAATTTCGTGCGCGCCGCATAACGACGGCACCACTTTAAGTCTGGACACTTCGAGGAAAAACCATGGTTAAGAACTCCGTTGTTTTAAAAACGCTGACGGCTCTTTCGATTGTGGCTGCACCTATGGCCGCTTCTGCTGCTGAACCTTATATCGGCGCCAGTTTCGGTTTTGTTGATTTGGCTGTAAACGGTTTCGACGAGGCCTCGCTCAACACAGCGAATGCGCGTCTTGGATTGCAGTTCACTGAAAATTTTTCGGCTGAGATCCGCGGGGGTGCAGGAAGCGGCGGCGACACCGTCAACAACTCGGTGGATGTTGAACTGAAAAACTTTTACGGGGCGTATATTCGTGGCGGCATCCCGCTTGGCGAACAATTTACTCCGTATGCTGTTATCGGCTACACCAAAGGTAAAGCAAAATATTCTTGGTCAGGACCGTTCAGCAGTGATAGCGGTTCTGAATCGGAATCGGACTTTTCCTTCGGTGCCGGCGTCGATGTTGCGTTGAGCGATGATTGGGAAATCAACGGGGAATATCTCAGCTATATGGATAAAGATGAGGTGGAAGTAAGCGGTTTCTCTGTTGGCGTCACCCTTTCTTTCTAATCACCGCGAAACCAGCGACCCAATAGTTTTCCCTGCGCCCTGGCCGCAAAGCTGTTGGGCGTTATGGCGGAATTTCACCAGGTTCCGTTGTCGCTGGCCTTTTCCACGAGGCATTCCCGCACCGCGTCGGCCAGTTCCCGCTGTTTGGCCGTGATCCCGCCTTCCGCTTCGGCCACGGCATTCATCATGCGCAGCAATGATTGGACTTGGGCGGGCTGGAATTCACCTTTCGTGGGCGCGAGTATGTGGGGGACTTCGCCGACAATGTTCGTGACACCTTCCAGAAGATGAACAGAAGCTGCGTAGTGGGCCTTGGCGGCGCTTTCCGTGAGGCGAAACTCCTGGGTGAATAACTGCAAAACAAGAGATTTCTGCTCGCGGGTTATATCGCCGTCCAGCTTAGCCGTGGCGACTACCAGCAATGCAGCCGCTTCTACGGGTTTGTGAAGTCGGTGCAGTGGGCGGGTTCCAAGTTGTTTTTCCCAGTTGCGCCGCCGCACCCAGTAAAAAGGGTTAAAAGCGTTTAAATCAACGCCGGAGTTTTGAAGTCTATAAAGGGCCCAGACCAAACCCGCTATAGCTGTGATCAAACCGAGTACTATGTGCATAACAAATCCTTGGCAAACAACGCAGCGCTAGCCGCAGCCTAAAGCTTAGCCTAATAATCCTTTTTCCAAAGTAATTCGGCACCACCACCGCCGGTTTCATTGGTACTGCTTTCAAGGGTGATTTTGGGGGTAAGTTCCACCTCCACAGAACCGCGCCAGGGTTGGGCGGGATTGGAGGAGCGGCCCAATTCCACGTAGACTCGTTCATTGAGGTATTTGCCAACACCAACACTGTAGGCGGAGCCTTGGTCGGTAGTTTCGCTCCCGATCGTCAGAGAATCAACACCCAGCATTTCGCGCGCACTGTCAACGGGATCAAAGCCGCCACCGCCGCTGGTAAGGGTTCTGACCGCGCCGGCGAGCCGAATGGCTTCGAACGGAGTCATTTCTTCCACCGGCTTATCGAATATTAGCCTTGCCAATATTTCGTCATCCGGCAGCGGCGGCGTGGACGACAAGGTCAGCTTAGGTTCTTCGGCGGTCCCGTGAAGTTCAGCGCGAATTTCAATATCACTTCTTTTATGTACGGCGGGAATCCTGAGTATGACTCCGCCGTTGTTGAACAAGACTTCCCCATCATCGAGTACGAAACGTTTGCCGAACAGATCGATTCGTCCCCGGCGGGTAGCGAACTGGCCACGATATTCCGGTTTACTGGCGGTGCCGCTGAGAGAAATCCGCCCTTCGAGTTCAGTATCCAGGCCGCGCCCGCGAAGATAGGCCTGTTGAGCAGCGATTAGCGTAATGTCGAGATTCACCACGGGAAGTGTAGATTCGTTCGCCATCTCCACGGGGGCGTCGTCCACCACTTCAGTTACTTTGATTTCCGGGATACGAGTTTTGACCGCCGAGTCGATGTTGGCGGTAAGCGGGAAAACCTCTAATTCACCTTTTATCCAGAGCTCGTTGAAACTACCGGTCACGGCCACTTGACCGCGGACCTCTGCCTGCAAGTCCCGCCGCTGCACCAGGGCGGCGTCCTTGGCTCGCAAGGTTAGATCGACAGCATTCGGCTGCAGTCTTTTCTCTTTTTGCCAAACTATATTACCGCTGAGGGACACCTCCCCGGCGCCACTTTGAGCACGCGCCTCGCGCACCACCAAATTTTCGCCCTGGCCTTCCAGCAGCACCTGGATATCTTCCAATTGGGTGCCCGTCACGAGGTTGTTGTACGTCCCCCTTTCCAACCGCAAGTTGCCTTGGAAAATCGGATTATTGGTGTCTCCCGCCACCTCTAAAGCCGCAACCATATGGCCNNCCCGTCTAATCGGTGGCTGCCGAGGTCGAGGAACAGCCGCAGGAAGCGGAGGTCCCATTCCCCCTCGATGTCGAGGTTCAAGGGCACCTGATCCCCCTGTCGCTGAAGATACAACCCCAACGGCAAGCGAAAAGACAGGGTGCCGGCGGGGGTTTGCTCGTGTGTTACAGTCGCGGCGAGATTCAGTTGATCTTGTTCGGTCGCGACCTCGGTGCGCAATTCGACTTGCTCCGGCTTCCGGCTTTTGCCCCACAACCGATCGCGGTAGGTCATATAACCGTTGATTTGCGGCCGCTTCAGAGAGCCGGAAACGCGCAGGTCCGCTTCGGCCTCACCGTCGATTCTCTGCCAGCCAAACGCAGCAAGCAGCTGCGTCGGCAGTTGCGTCAGCCGGAGGTTCAAATCGATTGTTTTCGCCGTGTACTTCCCCTTGAGATTCAGGATCGGTTTATCGAAGAGATACATTTCTACCTGCTCGGCATTCAATTTGAGGTCGGCGAGCTTACCCGCTGCCACAGAGCCGTTCAGGTCAATTCTATAAGGCAGTACCTCACCCGGGAGAGTATAGGTCCCGCTGATCTGGCTCTGGCTACTGATAAGGGGTCGACGCAGAGAGCCGGCGACTCGCGCAGTGCCATCGGCCCTAAACGCCAGATTCTGCGGAAACTTTCCGGCCACTGCGGGCGGCGCCAGGTGGAGCAAAGCGTGGGTGAAATTCGCGAAAGTCAGATCAAGTCGTGAGGTGTTGCCGGACCAGTCGATGACGCCTGATGCCCTCAGTTCGCTGCCCTCTGACGTCAATTCCGCATGCCGGATCGCCGCGTTTCGACGGCCGAAGCGGCCGTCCAAATTAAGGTGGAAGTTTCGGTCTTTATAAATGCCCTCCAGTATCGCAGTGAGGGCGAGATCCGGATCGCGCAAAGAGCCGCGCAAATGAAACTTGGCCCGTTCGCTGGAAGCCGTTAACTCCGGCGGGACGGGCACTGGCCAGGGCTTGAGGAGATCCGTGTGGAAATTTGCCACACTGCCTTGCAAATCACTTTGATCACCCTGCAAATCCAGGACCCCTTGGCTCTCCAACACGGCACCGCCGCTTTGCACTCGGCTGGGATCCAGGCTGAGGATTTTCTGTTCCATCGCTCCCTTCAGATCGAGCGCGAACGATTGGTCCTTATATTCCGCCGCGACCTGGAGATCGGCGGTGACGCTGGGCCAACGACCGCTTTCTCGGTGCAACCAGCTGATTTCCAAGGTGCCGTCCGCGGTACCTCCTTGCAGATCTGCATACCACGGGGTCGCGAGATCGAGCGGTAGCCTGGTGAAATTAAGCTGAGCCCAAAGATCGACGGGAGAATAGCCTCCGCGCAGCAGCTGTCGGTTGCCGTCGGTCATTAGGACGATCTCGTTAACCGTCAGGGTTTGGCTTTCGGGGATGTACTCGAGTGTCCCGGCGGCACTCAGCTGATGGCCGGCGAGAGGAACCTGGACCTCCTCAATGGCGAGACGCAAGCGATTTTCTTCTTGTTCCAAAGCGAGCCGGAAAGAGGCGTTGATACTCTCCGCCGTCGGCCATCGCACAAGGCTGCCCAGGAGGCCACCTGGGGCCTCTTTTATAGTCCCTTGGATGGCAGCGGCGGTGCTGGATGACGCCTGCGTAGTGATTTGAACCTTGGTCTCAGGGCTTGCGAGCGAGCGCAGGTCGAGCTGCAGCTGCAGCGGGACTTGAGCTCCAAATGCCTCACCGGCACCTTTCACACTGTAGTCCGGCAGCGATCGACCGAAATCGTGCAACGCTAGAATATCCACCCCAAAGTGTTTGACCGTCACCACGACGGGGGACTTCGGAATTCCTGTCGACGCTTGCTCAGGCTGTTCCTTGGGGGCTGGGCTTTTGCGGTGGAAATAATCGACGCGGGCGGCGGTGAGTTGGTCTATTTGCAAAGCCCCGCGGAACAGTGCCGCAGGCCGCCAGACCAGCACCGGTTCCTGCAACTTCAGGAATGGTTCGCCGCCCATTGCCAGGTCTATTCTTTGCGCGCGCCATTCTCCAAGTCTCGGACTGCGCAGGTCCTTAAGTGAAACGGCGACTTGCGATTTGACGGCGAGCGCCTGGCCCTGCCTTACCAGCCAAAGCCGTCCCGTTTCCGTACCTAGCAACCAGACGAGACCGGCAACCAGCAAAGCGATAACCAGGCCGAAGCCGAGGGCGGTTCGCTTTATCCAGGCAGCGGCGCGCATTAGAAGGCCTGGCCGATGCTAATGTAGATTTGCACACTGTTGTCAACGGCGGCTCCTTCGGCGTTTGTGCGTTTCTCCAATGGCGTGGCCACGTCCAGGCGAATCGGGGCGAAGGAGGTGAAGTAGCGCAATCCGAGGCCGGCGCCCCAGAGAAAATCCTGGCCGAAATCGGGGCTTTCGCCGGGGTAGGCGTATCCTCCATCAGTGAAGAGGACCAGCCCCCAGGATTCAGCGACCCGCAACCGTAGCTCTATGGAAGTTTCGCCAAAGGAAAGACCGCCGTCGGGCTCCCCGTCCGTCAGCTCGCCCGCTTTCTGGTAGGCGTAACCCCTCACAGAGCCACCGCCGCCAACGTAATAGCGATGCGCAGCGGGGATGGCCTCTAGGTCGACGCCGGTGATAGTCCCCGTTGCGGCACGCAGAGCCAAAGTGGGTTGGGCCCACCAATCGCGCTCGGTAAGATAGACGCTCGCGGCAAGTGTAGTTTTCACGAAACGAGTACCCGTGTTGTACAGATCGACGAATGGAACGGTTTTTATTCCAAGCGCCAATCCCTTGTTGGGATCCAACAGATCGTTGGTCCGGATGTAATCCAGACTCAGTGGAAAGTACATCAATCCGAAGTCATCCTTCTGCTCGTTTTCTATCATTCGGCTGATCTCGAGCGATGTACCGACACTGGCGGCCCAGTGCCGCCTGAGTTCGCGGCTTAAAGCGGCGCCAATTTCGGCGCTGGTGGACTCATAGGCCTGAGGAATTTCGTGGCTGAGTTTACTGAGCAGAGAGAGTGTTTGCCCCTTGCGGCGAAAATGCGGCACCGTCACTTCCCCCGTCACGCTGCGCTCGATTTCCGCGAACCGCGTTTCCACTTCTAGATGTTCGCCACTGTGAAAAAGGTTGCGATGCTCCCATCCCAGCATGAGACCCGGGCCCTGGTTGCTGTCGTAGCCCAGCCCGGCTTTCAGAGTGCGGTGGTTGCGTTCGGTTACGGCGAAAGTTACGTCAACCAAGCCGTCTTTTGGTTCGGCGATCTGCACTTCAACACGCGACAACAAATTTGTTTGCAATAAGTCCAAGCGCGTCTGGTCTAGCGCTTTGCGCTTAAAACACTCGCCCTCGGTAAATGCGAAATAATTCCGGAGGTATTTCGCATCCAAGGATGTCATTTCAGCGAGATGCACCGAGCCGAATTTCACCGAAGGGCTGGGCACAAGAACATAAGTGACAAACGCGGTGTGAGCAGTGTGGTTGACCTCTGCGGTGTAACTTATCTCCACCTGATATAGGCAGAATTTATCCAGCACATATTGGGTCAGCTCTTTCCGCGCGGTCAAAACGTCTGCGGCTCGCAGGGGTTTGCCTTCGATAATCGACAGCGAACCCGGCTCCGGAGGCGCGATTTCCGATGGGAAATCAAAAGCGAGGCTGCGAACTATATATTGGGACCCGGGGACCACTCGATGAATGATCCGCTCGTCCTCGACGTTCGAATCGAGGGTCGCTGCGAAGTAACCCTCGGACCGTAACCAGCTGAGAATCACCTCCCGATCGAAGCGGGCCGCCCTTCTTAACCGGTTAATGTTTTCAAACTCAGCGCTTTCCTCGCGCTGCTTGCGCAGAGCCTCCTCCACCGACTTCGCCAGTGCGCGATTATTCTCGATGCGAACGGAAAAAGGGAGTTTGTCGCCGATAAACGGGAGGTCGTCCAAGGCGGCATGGCAAACCGCATGCGTCAGGGACACTCCGACTAGAAGGAAAATAATTAGGACCTGGCGAATTGGGTATGACGACATAACCAGTGGCTGGTGACAATAGGGCCGCCAGTGTACCAGTAAAAAAAAGCCTCACACCAGCGAACCGGAGGAGGCTACGAGAATAAACGCTCATGCNNAGATGAAGCGTTCTAGGGAGCTGAAAGCGGGACTGCGGCGAGACAGAGCAGCCATCTTTTGCATTAGTGGCTCGAGGCGGTATTGAGCGTCTCAAGTTTTTGCAGAATTTGCTTTTCAAAGGTCGCTGCCATTTCTGCGCGAGTTACTTCAATGTAGTCGTGCAGGGGAAGGAACTGTTTTGCCTTAGTTACATCCTGTTCAGGCTTAACAGCCAGACTGGAGCTGGCGCC
>DJFO01000094.1:1059-13484 GCA_002432555.1 Marinagarivorans sp. UBA5870 | reverse complement strand
CAGAAAACCAAGCTTGTTCATATGAGGTCCTCGATTCGAGTGGTTGATACCGAACGTCGATCGCTTATGGTGATTGACGTATCGTGCAGGTCTTGTGTTACCTGACGTTACAAATGGTAACAAAGCAGGAAACAAAAGCAAAGCTTTTTTTCGGGGAATTTTTAGGACCATTTAGAATATGGTTGATTTTTATATGTTTTGACGGTGTCTGGCCAAGATACCTTTGGTAACACAGGTGTCACGACGTGGAAGCCTTTATATTGACGTTCACCTCCGCCAAGGCCCCTTATGCAAACTGGCTATTAAAACCTCGTAAGTGTCCTGCCGACGCTTCGCTTACGATAAAAATTCGCTGGCGGATAGGTTATGCTGCCGCCTCGCAACAGATGACCAGGCAAAACCATGAACTCCTCCTGTCCCCTCGTTCTCGTCGACGGCTCCTCTTATTTGTACCGTGCCTTTCATGCACTGCCACCGCTGACCAACAGCAAGGGGATACCGACCGGTGCGGTCAAGGGGGTCATAAGCATGGTGCGGAAACTGGCGAAAGACTATCCGAATAGCCCAATTGCCGTAGTGTTTGATGCGAAGGGTAAAACTTTTCGCGATGAGATTTTTGCAGCTTACAAAGCCAACCGCCCTCCTATGCCGGAAGATTTACGTCCGCAGGTGGAACCGATCTGCCGGATTATTTGCGCCATGGGGATCCCGCTTTTGAGCGTGGACAATGTGGAGGCAGACGATGTCATAGGCACCTTGGCAAGGCAGGCCAACGAGCAGAAAAGAAATGTGGTGATTTCGACGGGCGACAAGGATATGGCGCAATTAGTCGGCCCCCATGTCACTCTCGTGAATACAATGACCGATACCTGCCTCGACGTTGCCGGTGTAACCGAAAAATTCGGTTTGCCGCCTGAGTTGATTATCGATTACTTGGCTCTCATGGGCGACAAAATTGATAACATTCCCGGCGTACCGGGGGTGGGAGAGAAAACCGCAGCGGCGCTTCTGCAGGGGCTCGGAAGCCTCGATTGCATCTTTGCTAATCTCGATCGAGTAGCGGCCCTCGAGATCCGCGGGGCGAAATCCCTCGCCGTCAAACTCGCCGATTTCAAGGATCAGGCTTATTTGTCCTATCAGCTTGCCACTATAAAAACTGACGTGAAGCTGGATGTCGATCTGCGTGATCTCGTACCCACGCCGCCGGACAAGGCAGCGCTTCGCAGCCTATTTCATGAGCTGGAATTCAAAGGCTGGGTGGCGGAGCTGGAGGAAGAGGCGGCGCCGGCAGTCGTTGCCAAACCCGCCCCGGCAGCGCCTCCTATCGAGTATGAGACCGTCTTGACGCGGGAGCAATTCGACCGATGGTTGACACTTCTGCGCAGCGCTGATTTGTTCGCTTTCGATACGGAAACCACGTCACTCGATTACATGCAGGCACGTATCGTCGGGGTTTCTTTTGCGGTCGAGCCAGGCAAAGCCGCCTATGTGCCTTTTGGTCATGATTATTTGGGGGCACCGCGTCAGTTGAGTGAACAAGAGGTGCTCGGCGCCCTAAGGCCGCTTTTGGAAGACGAGGGTCGGAAAAAGGTCGGTCAGAATCTCAAGTACGACGCGCATGTGCTGCTAAATCACGGAATTACGCTGCGCGGTATCGCCTTTGACACCATGCTCGAATCCTATGTGCTGAATTCGATCGGCCGGCACGACATGGATAATTTGGCGTTGACCCATTTGGAACACAATACCATTCATTTTGAAGATATTGCGGGCCGGGGGGCGAAACAGCTTACGTTTAACCAGATCGAGCTAGAGAAAGCCGCGCCTTACGCCGCCGAGGACGCAGATATCACCTTACGTCTGCATTTATGCCTGTGGTCTAGATTGCAGGAAGAGCCGGATTTGGTAAGGGTGCTGCAAGAAATTGAACTGCCGCTGGTGCGGGTTCTCAATCGAATAGAGCGCAACGGCGCGCTGGTAGACGCCAAGGCTTTGGCCAAACACAGCGAAGAGCTGGCGCGTCAAATAGCTGCCCTGCAGGAGCGGGCATTCGCCTTGGCCGGCAAGGAATTCAACCTTTCCTCACCCAAGCAGCTGGCGGAAATACTGTTTACCGAGCAAAAAATCCCTGTGGGTAAAAAGACGGCCACCGGCGTGCCTTCGACCGCCGAGGAAGTCCTGCAGGAGCTCGCACACGAGTATGAATTGCCGAAAGTGCTGCTGGAATACCGCGGACTCGCCAAGCTCAAGTCCACGTACACAGATAAACTGTCACAGATGATGAACCCGGTTACCGGGCGAGTGCACACTTCCTACCACCAGGCGGTCGCGGCCACCGGGCGACTCTCTTCGACCGACCCGAATCTGCAGAATATTCCAATTCGGACGGAAGAGGGGAGGCGCATCCGACAGGCCTTCGTTGCACCGGATGGTTACCGAATTGTTGCGGCGGATTACTCGCAGATCGAACTGCGGATCATGGCGCATCTGTCGCGCGATGACGGCCTTTTGCATGCGTTCGGCTCTAACCTGGACGTCCATCGGGCAACTGCTGCAGAGGTCTTTGGAGTCCCACTGAGCGAAGTATCGGCGGACCAGCGTCGGAGTGCTAAGGCGATCAATTTCGGTCTTATCTACGGTATGTCTGCTTTCGGCCTCGCTCGGCAGCTGCACATTGGGCGCAGCGAAGCACAGCAGTATATTGATCGATATTTTGAGCGGTATCCGGGTGTAAAACGTTTTATGGATGACACCCGTCGCCAAGCCGGGCAACAAGGATTCGTGCGAACGCTCGGTGGGCGCAGACTCTATCTGCCTGAAATAAATGACCGTAACCCGATGCGCCGTCAGGCAGCAGAGCGCACGGCAATCAATGCACCCATGCAAGGAACGGCGGCGGACATCATCAAAAAAGCAATGATATCTGTCGATCAGTGGCTTCAAAGCAGCAAGCTTGATGCGAAGATGATAATGCAGGTTCACGATGAGTTGGTTTTTGAAGTGCGAGCGGACTTGGTGGACGAGCTTTGCGCGCAGGTGAAACAATTGATGGCGTGCGCTATGACTCTGTCTATACCCCTGCTCGTGGAAGTTGGCGCTGGCGCAAACTGGGATGAGGCGCACTGACGTGGTTAAAAATTTTACTTGCCAGTGAACTCCGCTTTTTCGGGTATGTCATAAGTCGTGTCCGGACGGTTCTTAGCGAGATGCCCGGACACGCTCCTAGTGAATTGTTTATGGATGTAATCCCAAGGTACAACTTATATGCCCGGTTTGGCGACAAACCGGGTTTTTTTTGTTCGGCTTTTTGTGAAGGAAAGATAAGGTTGTGTGGAAAAAGAAAGATGGAACTTAGCCAGTCGCGCCCACTCCAATTTTTGCCTACGGTGTACGTTCGCTCTAGATGAGTTATTCGTACACATAGTTACCCCAGTGGTTCACCCCAAGGCCACTGGGGGTTTTTTATTTTTGGCAATGAGTACAATAAACCGTCGTCCGCTGTCCCAGTCGTTTTTCTGTCAAAAGTTTCCGGCATTTCCTGCAGGGTTCCCCGCCTCGGCCGTAGACTTGCAGTTCTTGCGCAAAATACCCTGGCTTGCCGTCACCACCGACAAAATCTCGTAGGGTCGTCCCGCCGCGGCGAATCGCGTATTCGAGAATATTTTTCAGCTCAGTCGCGAGGGTGTTACATTCGCGTCGCGAAAGCGCACCCGCCAGCTTGCGGGGGTGAATTGCGCTGCTGAAAAGCGCCTCGTTCGCGTAGATATTGCCCACTCCCACAAGGTTTCGCGAGTCCATCAACCAGGTTTTAATCGGCTGGGTTCGTTTGCGCGTAAGGTTAAATAACAATGGGCCGTCAAATACGTCGGTCAGTGGCTCTGGACCTAAATGTGCCAGGAGAAAATGCTCTTCCGGAGGCGCCTCCGTCCATAGCAGAGCGCCAAAACGACGCGGATCATTGAACCGCAGGATGTGACGACCGGAGAAAACCCAATCGACGTGGTCGTGTTTGCCGGGTGCATCTGCGGCAGTTACGAGGCGGAGACTGCCGGACATTCCCAAATGCCAAATGGCCGTGCCATGCTGGAATCGCAACAGAAGATACTTGCCGCGTCGGTCAACCGCCAGCAGTTGCTTTCCCGCCAATCGCGACGGGAGATCATTCGGCACCGGCCAGCGCAGCCGTCCATTGCGAATCACGACTCGATCGATGGTCTGGCCGCGAACGTGAGGTTCAATGCCGCGGCGTGTGGTTTCAACTTCGGGCAATTCTGGCAATGCAAACTCCGACAGGGAAAGTGGATCGGCAAGACGTAGCTCAAGAATGTGCCGAGTTTGGGGTGAAATATGATGCACACCGTGACTCGTGCTTTCAACGCCGGCCATGCTCCGTGAAAGAGGCAGCCAGCCCCGCCACGCTCAGGGGCTCAGCCGGAAAGCTGTCGACCCGATAAGGTTCCGTTGAATTGCGAGTGGGCGGCGACGTCTGTGCGTCGGTGGCAACAGCAGTCCAGGCGTTGGCGGGCACTAGGGGCCGGGCACTTTGTGGGTGGAATGCGTTGTGGTTGGAACGCGGGATCTTGCGGCTTAGGGTCGGCGGCGAAAGGGCACAAAAAAGCCCGGCTGAACCGGGCTTTGGATGAGAGACAATTTATTTAATCTTGCCTTCTTTGTACATCACGTGTTTACGTACAACCGGATCGTACTTCTTGATTTCCATTTTTTCCGGCATGGTGCGCTTGTTTTTGGTAGTGGTGTAAAAATGACCGGTACCAGCGCTTGAATTCAGACGTATTTTTTCTCGCATGGTGTGACTCCTCTATAAATGGCGATTAGAATTTTTCGCCGCGTTTACGGAGATCGGCCAGTACGCTATCGATTCCGTTTTTATCGATGATACGCATACCCTTAGAGGAAACGCGCAGTTTCACAAAACGCTTTTCCGACTCGACCCAAAAGCGATGGGTATGCAGATTGGGCAAAAAACGTCTTTTGGTATGGTTTTTTGCATGCGAAACGTTGTTGCCCACTTGGGGGCTTTTGCCGGTAATTTGACAAACCTTAGACATTGTCCTGCCTCTTTAGCTAAACCTGTAAGCACTGATCAGAACCTCTTGGTTCTGGCGCGACCCATCCGGGTGCGACCCATCCGCGCTGGTGCGGTCTGCGGAATGAATGGGCGATTCGGCCTGAAGCAAACAAAACTCACAGGTTTCGCGCCTTACTCGGGATCTAATCCCGGTGAGCGGCCGAAAAGAGGCGCGTTTTATACCAGAACACCTTACTAAAAGCAACACACCGCGCGAGCGCTCACAACCAACCCATCTCGGCAAAAGAGGTGACCTTTCCTTCGCCGATTATAAAATGATCGAGAACCTTCACATCAATCAATGACAAGGCTTCACGCAGCTGGTAGGTAATGTGTAGGTCCGCCTGGCTCGGTTCGGCGACTCCCGAGGGATGATTATGGGCGAAGATGACCGCAGCGGCGTTCAGCTGTAACACCTGCTTGACCACCTCTCGCGGGTACACGCTCGCGCCGTCGATCGTGCCTTGAAACAATTCGCGGTAATGCAGCAGCCGGTGCTGGCTGTCCAGAAACAGAGCGGCAAATACCTCGTGAGCCTTGTGGCGCAGTTGCGCCACAAGGAAGAGGCGAACCTGCGTCACGTCGGTGAACGCGGAATTGCGTTGCAGATGTTCCGCGAGGTGGCGTTTCGTCATCTCCAGCGCTGCCTGTAGCTGAACGTATTTGGCTTGGCCGAGACCTGGCGCACGGCAAAATTCTTTNNTCGCGCGCCTCCAAAAGCGCCCGCAAGCTGCCGAACCGGTCGAGAAGTTCCCGGGCGAGGTCGACTGCGGACTTCCCGACGCAACCGGTGCGCAGAAAAATGGCGAGCAGCTCCGTGTCGGTGAGGTTGGAAGGGCCTTGGGCGAGCAACTTTTCTCGCGGACGGTCGCCTTTGGGCCAGTGCTTGATAGCCATAGTGTCTACTCCTTTAAACGAAAATACCTGCCGTGGTAAATGCGGGACGACAATGAACCAAAATGGTATTGTACCCGGCGTTGCCCGGCAAGCCGGATGCCTGNNGCTTGGGAGCCTTGGAGACAGTGGGGATATGTCCAGTTTGCTGAAAAAACGAATTCTCATCGGCGTCTGCGGGGGCATAGCCGCATACAAATCCGCCGAGCTGGTGCGTCAGTTGATCCAGCGCGGCGCTGAGGTCCGTGTGGTGTTGACCAAAGGTGCGCAGGCGTTCGTGATGCCCTTGACGTTTCAAGCCCTGTCGGGGAATCCGGTACACAGTGAGTTGCTGGATCCAGCGGCGGAGGCCGGGATGGGGCACATCGAGCTGGCGAAATGGGCTGATTTGATCGTGATAGCGCCAGCCAGCGCTAACTTTCTTGCGCGCCTGGCAACAGGGCAAGCCGACGACTTATTAGCTACAGTGTGTTTAGCAACTGAGGCTCGCATCGCGGTAGCCCCAGCCATGAACCAGGCCATGTGGCGCAACCGCGCCACACAGGACAACTGCCACGTGCTGCGGCAGCGGGACGTTAATTTTTGGGGGCCGGCTGAAGGCAGTCAGGCGTGTGGCGATATAGGTCCGGGGCGCATGCTGGAGCCCAGCGAGATTGCGCAGTGCGTTGCGGAGACTTTCGCAGAGGGCAGACTGCAGGGTACAACCGTTTTGCTAACTGCCGGGCCGACCCGCGAGCCGCTAGATCCAGTGCGCTATATCAGCAACTACAGTTCCGGCAAGATGGGATACGCTCTCGCCGTAGCGGCACGGGATGCGGGCGCGCAGGTTTTTTTGGTCAGCGGGCCAACCCGCTTACCGGCACCCCAGGGTGTGACTTTGGTGTCAGTGCAAACCGCGGCAGAAATGCTCGAGCAATGTCTGGCGCTGGTGGGGCAAGCTGATATTTTTATCGCCGCCGCCGCCGTCGCCGATTACCGAGCAGCCGTTTCTGAAACTCAGAAAATAAAGAAAGAGCGGCATGAGGAGATTCAGCTGACGCTGATGAAGAATCCGGACATAGTCGCCACCATCGCAACCCGCAACCCGCGACCCTTCACCGTCGGCTTTGCGGCAGAAACAGAAAATTGTGTCGAACACGCCAGAGACAAGCTGCTGCGCAAAAATCTGGACCTGGTCATCGCAAACGATGTTTCGAAGCCGCATTTGGGTTTCGAAAGCGATCGCAATGCCGTATGGCTGATCGATCACACAGGCGTGGTTACCTACCCGGAAGACAGCAAGCAGCAATTGGCGAGAGATTTGGTGCGCGACATAGCCGCACGTTATGAGCGGAAAACAGCGAGATAGCTCGAGGAAAATAGAGTGGCATCCCCTTCCATCGAAGAACTGAAAAAAAATAAAAATAAAAACAAGCAACAGAAACAGCCGATCTTGCGACAGCTGCTTGGCAAGTTACGCCAGGTTCTCGCAGATTCACCAATCACCAGTGCCGTCGCCCTCAGCATTTTGTTCGGCCTCGCGGTCAATGCCGTTGGCGCCTTGGTTGCCTGGCAAAAATTCGTCGTACAGGAACGCCAGCACCAGTTAGAAGCTTTCGCTGACCATAATGCCCGGGTCGCGGCAGCCAACGTTGCGAATTACATGCACGGCACCTACGAAAAATTGGCTTTTTTTACCAAGAGCAGCAGCCTGACCACGGCGCTGACCTACGACGATCCCGTCGGTATGCTCGAAATCCACAAGGCCCTGAAGAACAGCTTTCCGCGTGCCCAGGCCATTCGAATCTTTCGGCTGGGGGAGGCGAAAGTCGACCTCGATGGCGACCCGCCGCTGCGCTTCGCGGAGGTCGACATTATAGGGAAGGCCGAAAAACGCGAGAAAGTGATCCCGGAGGCACTGGATATAGGCGGCGGGTGGCGAATCAATGTGGTGGTGCCGGTGCCGGAAGAGTCAGAGAAGCCAGTCCTCGGGACCATTATGGTGACCCTGCCTATGGATGAGTTATATCAGCACATGCGTAAAGGCATCGAAGATGTGGGCAAGGTCAGTCTCTACCAAACGTTCAACAATACGCCGCGGCTAATGGGTACCTTTGGCAAAGGCACCCTGTATAAGGCAGAGCGGATGAACGTACCCGGTGCTCCCTGGCAGGTCGAATTTACCGCGTCGGAAGAGCTTTATCGCGCGACTCAGATCGATTATACGTTTCTCATGCTGGTAGGCGTGGTGGCGTCGCTCGGATCTATGGCTTTTTTCATTCTCATTGGTCTGGCGATAGGCCGGCAGATCTATCGGAAACAAAAGTCACTCGAGGAGACTCATGTGCGCATGGGGCGCACGTCACAAGTCAAAGCCGGGGTCGCCAGAGAGCGCAGCATTCTTGACCTCAATCTGCTTGAGGAAGATGCGAATCTGCTGGGCCTGGCCGACGATCCCGGCGGTGGTGGGGCTTTGACGATAGACGATCCTTTGCTGAGCGCGGCAGCTGCGGCCGATCTCGCGCGGGTGCCGGACCACATTTTCCGCTGTTACGATATTCGCGGCCGAGTACCCGACGAGATCAGTAATGAACTTGCACTGCAGATCGGAAAAGCACTGGGAAGCGAAGCATTGGAGCAGGGGGAAAAGTCTCTGGTGGTGGCGCGGGATGCCCGCACCCACAGCCCTATTCTCATGGAAAATTTGATTCGTGGCGTCTTAAGTACCGGTTGCAAAGTTATCAACATTGGCACTGTACCAACGCCGCTGCTCTATTTTGCGGTGGAAATTCTCGAGCAGTCATCCAGCGGCGTGATAGTGACGGCGAGTCACAACCCTGCTCCATTCAACGGCTTTAAGGTGGTCATGAAGGGGCAGGTGCGTACGGAAGAGGATATCAAAGCAGTTCGGACGCGCATTTTGAAACAGAATTTCAAGCAGGGTATCGGGACTGAGGAAAGCGTCGACGTGGTAGACCGTTACATCGACGCTATATTTTCCGACGTGGCGCTTGCCGGGGATATCACAGTCGTTATTGACGCGGGCAGTGGCGTCACTGGCAAAGTCGCGCCCCGCCTGTTCGAGGAGCTGGGGTGCCGAGTCGTCCCGCTTTATTGCGACCTCGATGGCAATTTTCCCCACCATGGGCCCGATCCGTCCAAGGAAGAAAATTTGCAGGATTTGATCCGTAAGGTCCGGGAGACCGAGGCGCACCTGGGCGTCGCCTTCGATGGTGACGGAGATCGTCTCGCTGTAGTGACGCCCAGCGGACAAATCATTTGGCCCGACCGCCTCTTGATGCTTTTTGCCAAGGATATATTGGCGCGCAACCCTGGCGCCGATGTGGTGTTCGATGTGAAGAGCTCCCGCCAGCTTAATACCGTCATCAGCAGCAACGGCGGTCGGCCGATCATGTGGAAAACCGGCCATGCACCCATGCGGGCCAAGGTGATGGAAACCGGGGCCTTAGTTGGAGGCGAATACTCGGGCCATATTTTTATCAAGGATCGATGGTACGGCTTTGACGACGGGATGTATGCAGCCGCGCGCCTGATCGAGATTATGAGTCTGCGCGATGAAACTCTCGACGAAATTTTCGGTGAATTCCCTCCCCTGTGCGTGACTCCGGAGATACGCGTTCCGGTGCCCGAGGAAATCAAGTTCGACCTAATACGCCAATTGATAGCGGAAGGGGATTTCGGCGAAGCAAAGCTTATCACCCTCGATGGGCTGCGGGTGGAGTTTCCCTTTGGATGGGGCCTAGTGCGCGCATCTAACACCGGGGCCGAACTCACCATGCGTTTCGAAGCTGAATCCGACGAGCAGATTCACCAGTTGAAAGCGCTCCTCACTCGAGAAGTTCGCAAAATCAATAGCAGCATAGAATTCCGCTGGTAGATAATCGGACGCGCGCCTTCGCGCCCTAGTCGCAGGCTTCACTCATTCCTTTTCAATTGCCGCGGCGGTGTTACCACCGCGGTGTTTGCCACCTATCGAGACAAATCCATGACTGACACTCTGAATAATGCACTGCACATCTCTAAGGTTCTTACTGAGGCCCTACCTTATATCCAGCGCTTCACCGGCAAAACGATCGTGGTGAAATTCGGGGGCAACGCCATGGTCGACGAAGAGCTCGAAAACAGCTTTGCCCGGGATGTGGTTTTGATGAAATTGGTCGGGATGAACCCGATTGTGGTGCACGGCGGGGGCCCGCAGATCGGCGATCTTCTAAAGAAACTGAATATAGAGTCCAGTTTTGTCGACGGCATGCGCGTGACAGACAGTGCAACCATGGACGTGGTAGAAATGGTTTTGGGCGGTAGCGTGAACAAGCAGATCGTAAACTTGATCAATCGCAACGGCGGCCAGGCGATTGGTTTGACCGGTAAAGATGGCAAATTAATNNGGCAATAGGTGTGACGGGCAAAGACGGGAACCTGATCCAGGCGCGGAAAATGGCCGTCACGCGCAAATCTCCGGAAATGCAGGCACCGGAAATCATCGACATTGGCCATGTCGGCGAAGTGAGGGCGATTAACCGGAAGGTGATCGACCTTTTGGTACAGAGCGATTTTATACCGGTCATTGCACCCATCGGAGTAGGAGCTGACGGTATGTCCTACAACATCAATGCCGATTTGGTGGCTGGTAAAGTTGCCGAAGTGCTGCAGGCGGAAAAGCTCATGTTGTTGACGAATGTCGCAGGACTGCAAAATAAATCCGGTGAAGTCCTCACCGGTTTATCCACCGCGAAGGTGGATGAACTGATTGCTGACGGTACGATTTACGGAGGAATGCTACCAAAAATCCGCTGCGCGTTAGACGCCGTTAAATCGGGAGTAGCAAGCGCTCACATTATTGACGGACGGGTTCCGCACGCAGTTTTGCTCGAAATTTTCACTGATGCCGGCGTTGGAACGCTTATAACAAATAAAAATTACGGATGATTTGGTTTGGTAACCGGTTGAAGGGCAATAAAATTGGGGCTAGGATAGGGCGATGATTTTGGTGTCACAGGCACAAGTTGTGCAGAGTTTTGGAATAACCCCATGAGAATTCGTTGTAGGGTGTCCGGCGGTGTCTCTCACCGGAAGAAAATGGTGAGTCATCTGCCCAGGGAATTTCCAACAATCTGCGATGCCTAGTAATGTTGGAAGCATTGGGCCGGCCCTGACAACGCCGTGCCTTTTGCAGGGACAATAGATTTATCAGTGTTTTCCCAAGCTGCTGTGCCGGTGATTGTCGGCACGAGCGCAACTGGTGCAGTCGTGAACCCCGGTTTGCTGAGCCGAATCATAAAGCGAATATTTACTAACGCAGATGGTGACCTGATTTGGGGCTGCAGTTAGACGATAAACAAGCATTCCGAACGGCGGACCCGGAGGATCTGGGTATTGTTTGGGGGGCACCTTTAAATTTGAGCTAATCATGAATTCTAACCAGAATAAAAAACCGCGACGCCAGCAGATCCTCGAGGCGTTCGCACATATGTTGGAAGCAAGTCCCGGCGCTCGCATCACGACGGCGGCGTTGGCCAAACAAGTTGGTGTGTCGGAAGCGGCGCTCTACCGCCACTTTCCCAGCAAAACCAAAATGTTCGAAGGGCTTATAGAATTTATTGAAGAAGCGATATTTGCCCGAGTGAATTTGATCGCCGCGGAAGCAGATACTGGTGGTCTCGAGAAATGTGAAAAAATTCTCAATTTGGTTTTGGTTTTCGCCGAGCGCAATCCCGGCATCACCCGGATATTGACCGGCGATGCCTTGGCTGGCGAAACAGAGCGCTTGCACCACAGGGTCATCCAGTTTTTTGATCGACTGGAAACGCATCTCAAGCAGATTCTGCGCGAAACAGAGTTGCGGGAAGGTGTACGTTTTGGTTTATCGGTTGGTGCGACTGTGAATCTTTGGTTGGCGGCGGTCGAAGGAAAAATTGCCCAATTTGTACGCGGCCAATTCCGAGTTGCTCCCACTACTGGATGGTCCGAGCAATGGCCTTATTTGATGCGGGGTTGTCTGGTAGCCGAGCCGGCATAGGTCTCCGCCGGACCGCGACCACGGCGGTGCGGTGCCAACCGCTCAGCGTTACTTAACTCCAGCCGCCTGCTTTTTGGCCCCTTCCAGCGCCCGGCCGCGCTTAAACAAGTCGACCTGTTGCTCGTATTCGGCATTGATACTCTGGTGCTCCCGGAGGCGAGCCTGCAGCATTTCTTCGGTTGTCCGCAATTCCGCGCGGGTCTCCTCAAGGCTTTGCAAAAGCTGCGGCGGAACATCACGTCCGCCGCGCTCCACTTCGGCCGCTTTGCGCATCAGGTTCTCGACCTGTCCGCTAATGTTGCCGATGTTGCTGCGCAGAATCGCGATGTTTGCATCCAGGTGAGCCAGTCGTCGGTCGCGTGCCGCGTATATGTCCGCCACCGAGCTGTATCGACGGGCGATTACCTCGTATTCCGCCAATAG
>DJFO01000094.1:0-1049 GCA_002432555.1 Marinagarivorans sp. UBA5870 | reverse complement strand
TGCGCATACTCCGGCGGAATCATGTGGCTGATCACCTTGATCCCGTCTTTGTTGAAATATCGGTAATATTTCATTTGAGCCAGTGCAGCGCCGGCGTCGAGCGCCGCCCAGACCAGCACAGCCGTAGCCAGCAGACGGGTGCGCGATTTGGGCTTGGAAGGGTGATGATAGTTACTCTTGTACGCCATAGACTTGCCGATAATGTGCAATCCTTTCAATGATTGTGGGCTCGGTTCCCTGTTCCGTCAGGAAAGCCATAATATGCTCCAATCGAATAATGCTCACCACCGGTATACCGGTGGTGAGCTGCAGCTCTTGGATTGCCGATAGATCACCTTGGCCGCGTTCCTGCCGATCCAATCCTATGAGTATAGCCGCGGGTTGTGCCTGAGCTTCGGCGATCATAGACAGCACCTCGCGCACCGCTGTTCCCGCGGTAATTACATCGTCTACAATCACCACCCGGCCGCGTAAGGAAGCGCCCACCAATTGACCGCCTTCGCCATGAGTTTTCGCTTCCTTTCGATTGAAGCAGTAGGGCGTATCGCGCCCGTGCTGATCGGCGAGGGCAACAGCGGTGGACGCGACCAGCGGAATGCCCTTGTACGCCGGCCCGAATAGCATGTCGAACTCGACCTGCGCATCGGTGAGGGCGGCGGCATAGAACCGACCGAGCTGGGCCAAGGCACCGCCGGTCTGAAACTGTCCGGCGTTGAAAAAATAGGGACTTACGCGGCCGGATTTTAGGGTGAACTCGCCGAACTTTAGGGCCTGGCACTTTAATGCGAGCTGAATAAATTGTTTTTGATAGGATTTCATAGGGGCCTGTCATTTATGGGATGATGCCGCCCCGGGCCGTGCATTCGGTCACATGCCAGGCGGCGAAACAGCTACCTGTTCAGCCAAGGGTGGAATTCGAACTATTCTTAGTACGCCAATTTCAGCAAAAAAGAACGTTACCCGGGGGATTCAAGTTTCGGCGGTTTTCATTCCAAACCCCGCGACCCATTTGTTGTTGAATGGTGCTAAAAAAACGGTACTTATTAACA
>DJFO01000110.1 GCA_002432555.1 Marinagarivorans sp. UBA5870 | reverse complement strand
CATCATCCACAAGAACAAGGCCGCACGTCACAAGGGCCGTCTCAATGCACAAATCAAAGCTCTGGGCGAAAAAGCCGCATAATTTTTTCCCCTTGCGCAATACACAAAGGCCGACCTAGTCGGCTTTTGGCGTTTTTGCGGCCGACATTTTCAGATCAAGGCGCGCGAAAGACCTATGACAGAGCACCCGCGGCAGCAAACCGCGGATGCAATCGGGGCATCAAAGGGCGGTTTGCAAAACCTCAATCAGCTGACGGGTTTGCTCGAGGGTGCCGAGTGTTATACGCAATCCCATGCGCCCTGTTTGATCGTTCTTGGGCCGCACCAGTATGTTGTGCTTCAGCAGAGCGGTGTTGACCGCGTTCGGGTTTTCTGGAAACGCCCAGACATAATTTGCGCCGCTCGGCCAGTAATCCACACCCCGCTCACTGAGAAACTTTTCCAGCAATGGCTTGGCTTGTTGCATCACTTCCGCAATGTATTCACGAGTGTATTCCGGGTGCGCGAGCGCGGCGCGTATGGCGATGATTGCCATCTGATTGATGTCATAAGGCCCGCGCACGTTCAACAGCGCACGGATATTGTCCTCCCGCGCGATTATGTACCCTAGGCGCAGCGACGGCATGCCCCAAGTTTTGGAAAAGGTGCGGGTCACCAGCAGATTGGGATACTGGTCGACCAGGTCCGCGACTGACTCGCCAAGATATTCGTAGTAACACTCATCCACAAGAACGGCCGCGTGCGGCGCCGCCTCGAGAATGCGCACTATGTCCGGCCGCGGCACTACGGTGCCGCTTGGATTATTCGGGTTGCCAAAACAAATAAGACGCGTCTTATGGGTGATGCCGGCGATCACTTCATCGGTCGGAAATCCCCGCTCGCGGGTGTACTGCGGCTCGAGGATACGCAGATTCTCCACCTTGGCGCAGTGGCTGTAGATGGGAAAGCCGGGGCCGGGGATTATCGCTTCGTCCCCTTCGCGACACGCGGCGCGAATAATCAGGTCGATGCCCTGGTCGGAGCCATTGGTGATCATCACCTGCTCCGCTTTTACCTTAGAGTAGTCGGCGATCAGTTCGACGGTATCGCTGTAGGCCGGGTACATCTGCAGGCGGCCACTGCGAATGTAGGCAATCAAAGCCTCTTGCACCACCTCGGCGATCGGCAGGGTGCGCTCATTGAAATCCAGCAATAAATGCGCGTGCGGGTTGCGCCCGTCGAGGGGCGGCTTGTAGGCGCTCATGGCAACTATATGCTGTTTGAAAATGGACATAAGTTTCTCGAAAACGGCAATTGAGAGAGGTTATCCAACCAAAACCAGGTTGTCGCGATGGATCAGTTCGTCATCGTCTTTGTAGCCGAGCAAATGCAGGATTTTAGCGCTGGGCTGACCGGCAATTTTGCGCGCCTCATCGCTGCTGTAATTGATCAGGCCGCGGGCGACTTCGCGGCCGCTAAGGTCGCGGCAGATCACCAGGTCGCCGCGCAAAAACTCCCCTTGCACGGAGCGCACGCCCACCGGCAGTAAACTCCGGCCTTTTTTCCGCAACACGTCCACCGCACCGTCGTCGATGGTCACTATTCCCTTGGACTGCATCTGACCGGCCAACCAGCGCTTGCGGGCGGCGAGGGGCTCCTGGTCCGCATAGAGCAGCGTCCCAAGCAGCTCACCGCCGGCAACCCGAGTGATCACCCGCTCGATGCGACCGCCCACTATGATGGTGCTGGCGCCAGACCTTTCCGCCAGGCGCGCGGCACGCACCTTTGTTGTCATGCCGCCGCGGCCGAGCACGCCACCGCCGCCGGCCATCGCCATCAGAGACTCTTCGCCGGCCGGGCTTTCTGCGATGATTTTTGCCAAAGCGTTCTGCCGGGGGTCCGAATCGTACATGCCCAGCTGGTCCGTCAGAATCATGAGGACCTCCGCTTCGATCAGGTTGGCCACCAACGCGCCGAGGGTGTCGTTGTCACCGAAGCGAATTTCATCGGTGACCACAGTATCGTTTTCGTTGACCACGGGAATTACCCGCAGGCCAGTCAAAGTCCGCAGGGTCGAACGCGCATTCAGGTAGCGCTGCCGATGGTAAAGATCATCGTGATCAAGGAGGATCTGCGCGGTGTGGAGGTTATAGGTTTTAAAGGCCTCTTCGTACACCTGAATGAGACCCATCTGGCCGACAGCCGCGGCCGCTTGCAACTCGTGGATCGTCTGGGGACGCTCTTTCCAACCCAATCGGGTCATGCCAGCGGCGACAGCGCCGGAGGACACCAGCACCACCTCGTGCCCCTGCTTCACCAATTCGGCAATCTGCGCAACCCAACCAATGATGGCTTTGCGGTCCAACCCTTTGCCGTTATCGGTCAGCAGGGAGCTGCCGATCTTGATTACCCAGCGCCGGGCGGAGTGCACGAGTTCTCGTCTACGGGTACTCAAGGGTATTTTCCTTAGCGAACGTATTCAACCTCAACATCGTCACCATCATCATCGTCAAAGTCGTCATCGTCAAAGTCGTCATCATCTGCGGCCGCGTCCTCAGCGCCGCCTTTGCGCGCCGCCAAGTATTTTTCGCGCAGCGCGTGGATATGTTCGCGCGCCTCGCGCTGCATGCGATCCTGCATTAAACGCTCGCGCTCCGCCAGGTCTGGATCACCTTTTTCTGTCTCCCAGACCAGATCCAACTCATTCTGCAGATCCTGACTCAGGGCCTCAGTGCCGATTCTTTCTGCGGCCGATACCACATAAATGGGGCCAGCCCACGGCAGCTCGTCTATCATCCGCTGTTTGATTTCCTCGGCTTCCTCCGGTAGCAGCAGGTCCGCTTTATTCAACACCAACCAGCGGGTGCGCTGTGCGAGGGTCTCGCTGAACAGCCCGAGCTCATTGATAATCGCTTGCGCATTGGCCACGGGATCGGACCCGTCGACCGGACACATATCCACCAGGTGCAGCAAAATTCGGCAGCGGGTCAAGTGTTTGAGAAACCGGATACCGAGACCAGCACCTTCCGATGCCCCCTCGATCAGCCCGGGAACGTCTGCAATCACGAAACTGCGGTGCCGGTTGGTGCGCACCACGCCCAAACTCGGCACCAGAGTGGTAAAGGGATAATCGGCCACCTTGGGTTCGGCAGCGGAAACAGCGCGGATAAACGTCGATTTACCTGCGTTCGGCAAACCCAACATACCCACGTCGGCGAGCACTTTCAATTCCAGCCGCAGATAACGCGCCTCCCCTTCAGAGCCCGGGGTAGTCTGTCTTGGAGTGCGGTTCACGCTCGACTTGAAACGGGCATTGCCGAGGCCGTGCCACCCTCCCTGCGCGACTTTCAACCGCTCTCCTGGGGCTGTGAGATCACCAACGACGACGCCAGTGTCATCGTCTATGACGGAGGTGCCAACCGGCACGAGTAATACCAAGTCCTCGCC
>DJFO01000112.1:12530-17631 GCA_002432555.1 Marinagarivorans sp. UBA5870 | reverse complement strand
GTCGTAGACGTAGGGCGTGACCTTGTTTTCCAAAGAATAAGAGGTCAGTGGGCACATGGATGAACCCAACACTGCAGTAAATGCCAAGGCCAATACACTCATTTTCATTGTTAAGACTCCTATGCGCCTATTACTTGCGCGACAACGCGACATCGTTTGATTTTTCGGTCATGACCTTGTCGGCCGGACCCCCTACACTGCCCTTCACCGTGGCAACCTGAATGAAGATCATGCAGATCAGCCCGATCAATACTCCGGGAATTGTCGCGGCATTGGGCCAAGCCCCATATGCCACCCCATTAATGAATAAAACGAAGGTAGGGACGAGATAGGAATACGCCATGGTTTTCATGGGCCCAATCGTTGGGGTGCCGTATGCCCAAATAAATGATGTGAGAACGGTGAGGACGGATAGATAAATAATCCAACCATAGACCTGTTGCGGAACATCCCAGTACGCGGATATCGATGTTGCAGTGAGGGTATAAACTGCCAAGGGTACCGCCGCAGATGTCATGGACCAGAACACGAGATCGAGAGTCCGACCTTTGACGTGAAGCTTTTTCAGAAGCGTCGAATAAAGACCCAGAAGGATACATCCCAGGCCGAAAAGACTGTCTCCTAGATTTAAGTTGAAATCGAGTATTTTTTGGACATTACCTTGGAAAATAACCCAGATGGTTGCCAAGACAGCAGCGGGTAATAAAAAGAAGTGAATCCGGTTGACGCGCTCCCCGATTAGGAGAAACGCGACGATCGCGGAAATGCTCGGCGTCAACGAATAAATGACAGCGGTGTTCAGTGATGTTGTATAACGCAAGGCGACGAACATCAGTATAAAGAATCCGGCATGCACTAGACCCACAGACGCGTACTGCATCAAGCGTTTCGCACTCGGGATCGAAATAAGGTTAGTGAACAATGCAATGGGCAGCATGGTAATAATTGAGATCAAAAATCGAGTAAAAACCGTCGCACCCGGGTCCAGGTGTGGCGCGATGATTGCGCCAACAGGAAAGGTCGTGGCGACGATAAATGTTGCAAGCAACACGGATACATGTGCAATTGAAGTAGCGTTCATTCAGTCTCTTCGCATCAGATTTGGACATAATCCCGCAAACGTCCCAGGTCCCGAGCGCTCCCGGGACGCAGCAGGGTACGGTGGACTGCAAAGGAACCTACTCACATACCTTTGACAGGTCCCACAGTTATGTCGACTTGACGCCTGCCAGCTTGAAAAGCAGCCAGCGGGGCAGTCGATACTGNNCGCGAATTGACCTGCTTCAATGTCTCATCCAACGCGGTCAGACATTGATCGATTTCCTCTTCCGTCACGGTGAGGGGCGGATAAAATCGCAGAACAGGATGCTGCGCCGATTCATTCATGGAATGCCCCACATGAACACCCTTGCGACCAATGACGACCGTGATAGCTGTCTCAATAGCGGGGTTTCTCACTTTGAGTCCAGTCATAAGTCCAATGCCCGGCACGTCGAGCACTAAATGCGGATAGTCGGACGCAATTTTCCTCATCCCGGTTAAGAGGCGCGCGCCGAGCCGGCATGCGCGCTCAGGCAGGTTGTTCTCGACGATCACGTCCAAAGCCGCCAATGCTGCCGCCATAGAGTAAGGCGACGCGCCACTACCGCTGGCGGTATAAGACGGATGCAGACTCGCATCAGTATTTATTGTTGCAGCCAATCTTCGACTAATGGCTAGCGCGGCCACTGCCGCGTGCCCTCCGGTCAGTCCCTTTGACAAAATCATCATGTCGGGCTCGACGCCGTCATAATCGACAGCGAACATCCTTCCCGCTCGGCCGAACGCGGTTTGGATTTCATCCGCGATCAAGAGGGTGCCAGTCGATCTGCAGAGCATTTCAACCTGCTTTATGTATCCGGCCGGGGGCACTTTTAAATATGGCCCGCCGAGGACAGGCTCGATAAAAACCGCAGCAGCACCATCCCCGATTGCTCGTTGCATTGCAACTATGTCGCCGAAGGGAACGAATTCCACATCCTGAAAGGTTGGTGCGAAATGTTTTCGGTGGTTTTGTTGGCCAAGAATATTGAGCGCACCCAGCGTTTTTCCATGGTACGAATTCTCAATGGCGACGATTTTCTTGCGAGGATATTGAGAAGCTAGACATATCCTAAGAGCGACTTCGCTCGCTTCAGCACCCGAATTCGTAAAAACAAAATGTTCAAGTTCTCCAGGTAGCATGGCGGCGAGTTTCGCCATGAGAAGCGGAGTATTTCTATCCGTCATTCCATAAGGCCGGGTGCCTAGCCGCCGGACCTGATCAACCGCTCGGCTTTTCACTGAGTCATTGCCGTGGCCAACGATAAATACACCATAGCTGCAGCCGAAATCAAGAAACTTATTTCCGTCTTCGTCAAATACCCAACTCCCTGCCGCACGTTTTTCTACGGTTCTATGACCAATGTGATAGAGGGTCGCTGCAGATGGGTTCCAGTGACGGTCACAGGTATCGATTATCTGAAGTCGGTTCATACGGCTGCGGACTCTAAGGGCGTTGAGGAAAGCGTGCCAACCGCATCAGACATAATTTCCAGTGCGGACTGTATTTCGTCGTTGGACACTACAAGAGATGGGTAAAGATGAAGATAGGCGGACGTCGGCCGCCGCAATATCAGGTGTTCCTTCAGGCAGGCATTCCATAGTGCGAGCGCGCTGTCCTTGTCCCACATTTCGATGCAGGCAAACGAACCGGCTGAAGAAACACCTTTTATAAGATTTCCATGGCGGTCGCGCAACTTGGTCAGGTTGCGTGCAATCAATTTGCCCTGGTGGTGGTGTTTTTCATCCAAGCGCTTCGATTTCATGTAGGAGATCGCCGAGATCGCCGCTGCGCAGCTTGCTGGATTGCCCCCTGTCGTACTTCCGTGCAACGATGGATTTTTCTTGCCATATACGGTGTCGTTGATATGCTTCTTCGTTACATAGGCACCCACTGGAATCGCACCCGCGGATAGCGCACCTCCAACGACGACGACGTCGGGTACAACCCCAGCGTCAATGATGGCTAGGTAGGACCCTGAAAAGCCCATACCCGTGCGCACCTCATAATCAACCATCAAGCTTCCGCTCCTGGATGAAGCCTCCCTGAGAGCATTGAGATAGGCGCTACTCAATCGCGCGATGCCGTGGGAAAAAAGGATGGGCTCAAACACAATGGCCAGTACATCATCCCGCACCTGTTCCACAACCATGGATATATCTTCGGGTTCAAGATAGGTGACCTCGATGCCCAAACTGCGTAAATACCGTGTCCCAATGTCGCTGAACTGCAGTGCGTAGCTCAAGGTGCCGAATTCGCTTCCTTTTACTACGCAGACCCTGCTCCGAGATTTGTTGAATCCTTTGCAAAGTTTTAATGCTCCATCGAATGCTTCTTCTCCCGAATTGCAAATGTAGCTTACACCGATGTCACCGGGGCAGATCTTATCCAACTCGGCTACGAGTTCTGCGAGTCGGCGGCTTATCAGAATTCGATTGGACAGGGCCATTGAAGAAATTTGACTCACGACTGGCTCGATCACTTCGCTAACACCATAGCCAAAGTTACCGGATGCCATATCCAGCCACTCCGTACCATCCTCTTGGTACAGAATCGATCCCGCGCCCTTTTCCACGCATATGTTTAGAAACGAATCATTGAGATAGGCCGATCCATGGCACTTCATGAGCTCAATGCTCGACTTCCGGGTTTCTATTCGCATAGGTCGTTCTCCAAGTTAGAATTCACGCACCAGTGACGGCAAGTGCCTGACCAAGTCTTTTCGCATTATCAAGCCAATCCTGCCGGTCGCTGACGCTTGAGGTGTGTATCGGCCCAAGGTAATGAACTTCCTTGACTTCGATGCCGCAGAAATCCAGGATGTTGTGTCTCATGATCTCGGTACCTCTGCTGGCATAGACATCGGTGTAGACGGACACAGGAACGTCCATAGTAATGAGCAGACTGGCACTTTTTTCGGCCATTAACTTCACCGGCATGCCGTTATCAAACGTGAACGCCACACCCGGCACGAGCAGTCGGTCGAGAAAACCTTTGAGCAAAGCAGGCATCACTCCCCACCAATTGGGGTATACGAAAACTATGTGGTCAGCATCGCAAAACAGTTCTTTCACTTCGCGGAAACCCGGTTCGATTTCCTGTTTTCCGAAGTACCCGTCCCTGAGTATGGGATCGAACTGAATATCACCCAGATGAATCACACTCTTCCTCTCCGCTTCATTTCCAATGCCCTCGCAGTATCGCTCGGCTAATTTTCGACAGAAACTATCGGATTTTGGGTTTCCATTAATGACTAGAACTTTCATACTACCTGTCCTCCTTCGGCAAAAATCTTACAAAAATAAGCGCCATAATTAGAAGAAAGCCCGACACGGAGAAAGCGGCGATATACGATCCTATCTCGCCGAACCGAGGCTGGGCATATACCTGGACCGAAGCAATTAGCGTTACTCCGAGAGCTGCCCCCACATTCCGAAAAAGCTGAATGCTCGAAGTGAACTTTCCAAACTCCTCTGGCTTGGCTTTACCTTGAACCAAAACCAGCGCGGCCGTTGCAACAAAGCCCGTTCCGACTCCGATCAAGGCTTGGGCGGGAAGGTACTGCGCCGCAACCAAGAGCGAACCCGCTGGGAAACAGATCAGCGCCGTTCCGAGGAGAATCGACAGAATGCCTATGCTGATCAGCTTTCGATAGGACACGCTGCCGAGAAGCTTGCCGCAAACTGTCGCACCCCCAACCCATCCGATCGATGCGAGGAAGACGAGGGAGCCGATAAAGCTCGCGGAATCCAGGTGAACGCTGGACATATACATCGGAAGAACAGTAACCGACGAGTAGAGGCACATGGAGGCCACGGTGGTCGCGAGCACAGCGATGCCGAGTGTGCGACTTGCGAAAATACGTCTTGGCACAACGTCAAAGGATTCCTGCTTTCGTACGTACACCAAGTAGAGCGCGCTGAACACCAGCCCTGCCATGAAAAAAGGTAAGGCAAGAGCATTGGACGTCGAATGAAACGTGAGTGCCAATAACCAAACGGTTATAGAGGATGTAAAGAG
>DJFO01000112.1:4157-12523 GCA_002432555.1 Marinagarivorans sp. UBA5870 | reverse complement strand
CGGAGCACGCCAGCAATGGCACGTAGAGCAAAAATAGCATTCTCCAGCCGAACAAATGGTGAATTCCGCTTCCGGCTAAGGGACCAACTATAGCGGCGACTCCCCACACGGAGCTTAATACTCCCTGCATTTTCCCCCGACTATTACCATCAAACATCTTGCCGATCAGAATGTAGGCTTGCGCAAATATCACTCCCGCTCCCAATCCCTGCACTGTGCGAGCGAAGAGCATATGCTGCAGATTACCCGCGGCATACCCTGCCAACATTCCGACTCCCAATACCCCCAATCCCGTCAGCATCACACGCCGTTCCCCGTATCGATCCGAGAACATTCCCGAGACACATCCGGACAAAATGGAAGCGATTACGAACGCGGTCACAATCCATGAATAGGCATCTTGTGCATTAAGCTCCGCGGCAATATGGGGAAGTATCGCGCCAATGATTGTGCCATCCATTGCCGCGAGAAAGAGCGAAAGAATAATTGAGCCGATAATGGCGCTACGCCCGCGACTTGTGGTTGAAACATTTGTTGGAGCTACGGTTGTGCCCATACCGACAATCCTCTATGCGGATGCTTGAGTTAAACCGTGCACGCTGCTTTTGAGACTGAATCTCGATAACAATCCTTTGACCGATTCATCGAGCTCATTATCGACCTGGCGCACCTCCGCGCCGCCAAATACATGTTTTCGAAAAGCAGCCGTCAATTGCATTTGTGTCTCGTGGGCTATGTTTCCTTCGGTATACTCGATCGAAAACAACTCCTTAATGTATTTCCCAAACCGGATGGAAAGCTCGGTGTTGAGGTCTTCCGTCGCGTTCGTAATCTGCATCATGCGGCGTTTTTCCGCAGCGGTGAGATTTGGCACAACACGCTCGAAAACGAAGTGGTCGATTTTGATATGGCGAGCTTCATCCAGACCGTGAACAGTGAGTAACTTAGTAAAATAGTGCTTTAGATCCGGATCGATTGCTCGACATCGGTTTTCAAATGCCGTTATAACGGATTCCCCTATGTAGGCCGAGCAGCAAAGCGCGGCCAGTTTTACCCAAACCGAATCCGTGCCTTGATACAGCCCTACTCTCTGCGCATACAGATTGTCGGGATACTTAATGTCTTTCCGTCCCAGCAGCCGGACATATTTGTAGAACATATTGGCGTGATGCAACTCCTCAGCCGCAAAACAAGACAATGCGTCGTGAAGATAATGCCCGCTATTAATCTCGTGGTTTTGTTCGGCCTGAAGTTCAGACAGTATGATGGACATAACCCCTGTGACATGCTTTTCTATCTCTGCCAGCTGGGACAGTTCCTTCACGACATAGGGAACGGCTTTGTGATGATGCCCTGGTTCGCCAAATGCCATACACGAAAGGAAGTCCATCTCCTCGTTGTCAAAGTCCTCAGGCCATGCGATGGATCCGGGATGGACTGTATCAATATGCGCCCTAGAGATGATGTTTTCGATTTCTGATATCATGGCTTTTCCTTATTGAGTACGTTGTGTTCAAAACTTCGAAATCCATCGTGAATTCCAACCTGGATTCTCCTGATTTTTAGCAGCCCATCCCGGATCAACTCCGACTCTCGAATTTCCTCAATGAAATAGTAATACTGGATCAGGTTGTCCGTTTTGAGAATGACAAAATCGGTTACGTCGTGGTCAAATGCTTCGGCGTCGACGAACTCTGCGTCGATGTGGTCGACATATCGACTCATTATCGGCGCTATCACCTCGCTCTGAATTTTGTTTCTTTTTTCCCAGCTATACCCGATCCATTTTTCTGTGAAGTTGTACGACAGAACAATTCTGAACATAGGATCACCCTAGAGATAACTCAAAGCGTTATATATCAGCCTATTCTCGTCTTCGATTTTTCGGCGGCCGTGCATAACTCTCGTATTGTCGATAAGTACGATATCACCGCTCTCCCATTCGATATCGACAGTGAACTTGTCCGTTACGAACTTGACTTCCTCCATCACCTCTCGAGAAAGCGGCTCTCCATCTTCAAAGGTGATCTGAGGGGCTTTGTAGTTATAGGATGGTCCGAGAATGCTATTCGCAAAAGCCAAACCCTCGTTGAACAGCGTTTTTCTGGCCGCTCCCACAGCGAATCGGTAGTGGAGCGAGCCGTCGTTTAGCAGTTTTAAATCCGCGCTCCCGACGTCGCTTTTGAGCTTAACTAGGTCCTCCAGATTTATACCTTCAACGGAGGAAAATCTTCTGTCACAATGCATGACATAATTTTTCCATTTATCTTCGGGAACCTCCCGGTCATATACGATCTGCTTTTCCCTAAACTTCTTCCTCGTCTCTTCGCGCATTGCGCTCCATACACGATACCCGTCACAGGCCGTCGTGTATGAACCGACGCTGGCGGCTTTTTCACAGTAGAACCATGCAAGGTCGGGCCAGAATGGGCTGTTGCCGTTTTCGCAGTGAAATCCCACCGCGTCAAAACCGGCATCGACTTTTTGTGCCGCTTCACTATGGAATGACCTCGCTGGATCCAAGCTGAGTCGAGAGCTGACCGACTTCACAAGATGTGTGAAGTAGGAAACGTCGGTCTTCAGCCCTCGGAGGATGACAAAGCCGAATTCAGCGAGGATACTTAGCAGTTCCGTCTTCTTGCCTTCCAAATCGAGGTTATGACACTCTAAAAGAGCCCCGCCGTTGACAGAGTAGATTTTCGCTTTTAGTGCGTTACTCATTGATGCACTCCTCCATTTTAGAGTAGGCCTGCTGAATTTGTGCTCGCATAGGTCTTCCTGTTATGGTGAAGAATTTCGCATAGGATTCGTCGTTCGATCTTATGAAGTGGATTTTTTCAGCTCTTTCTATATCGGATAGCTGCTGCAATCCGAATCGACGAATTTCTTCTTCGGCCCGCGCCTCGTCAGTTCCGTCGTCAACCACAAACAGCCCATGTAAATCTTCCAGTCCATCTCCAAATAGGGCGACGCTATGCACAAAATTTAATGTGCGGTATTTCGACTCAACCCATTCCGGGGAAACATTTCTCGCATTGGATGTGATGATGACGTTCTTTATCCTGCCTATGATTTTCACGTAGCCGTGGCTGTCTATTTCGGCGATATCACCCGTGTGAAGCCAGCCATCCGCGTCGATCGAGCAACTCGATGGATCCAGCCCTTCATAACCATCACAGAGCGAGCCACTTCTGACTAGAAGCTCAGAGTTCTCAGAAAGTTTTAGTTCGACGTGAGGAAGCGGCTTCCCGGCAGTACCGATACTGAGATTACCCGGAGTATTCCAGGAGACGACCGACGAGTTTTCGCTTAAGCCGTAACCTTCATAGATGGTTACGCCCTTGTAATGGAGCCGCTTGATGAGCAACGGATCCGTCGGCGCGCCGCCGCAGGCCATAAATGGGACTTTTGCCTGACCAAAAACCGATTCCGGTAAGGGGCAATGATCCCCTTCTACGGCGTATACCTCCTGCGCGATCGCCTCGGCCAACGCGGGAGTCAACGTCAAAGCTGTTGGTTTCGCGGACTTGATTATCTGCAGATATTGTTTGGCCGGATTACGCGAAACGCCCAGGTGCGCAGCGCCTGCCGGCAGAAATATGACACGTCCGCCACTGGTGAGCGGGAGGTACAATGCGGTGACCTGCTCTATCAACAAGCTGAGCGGCACCAGCGACAGATAGCGCCTGTAGTGATGCTCTACAGGGATGCACGATTTTAAAGACCGGACCAGGGTCGAGATGCCGTGATATCGAATTCTCACACCTTTTGGCTTACCCGTCGTACCGGATGTGTGCACGATTTTACATATCCAGTCGCTGCCTGAGTCGCCGCCATCCAGCCCTACAAAATCCTCGGCTGGAATGCGTATCGCGGATTCGTCAAGCCGGATGCATGCATTGGGGTCCAGCTGTGGCATCCACTCCCTTAGCTTACGGCTGCCGGCCTCATCGGTAATAAATAGAGTGATTCCCGCAACGATGTTTTCCGCTTGCTCTTTCGAGAACGCTGTAGGGACAGGAACCTGTGTCCTTTGGGTGATCATCAGACTCAGATCGGCGATTGCCCAAAGCGGCGAATTTTCGGCAATGAGCGCCACCTTCTCGTAAGGCCTACTTCTCCTTGCGATAACGTTTCCCAAAGACTGCGCACTGTTTAAGAGGACGCTGTAGGTAAGCGTCGGTTTTTCCGTCCCATCTTGAGCCAACACGGATACTGCAATGGCATTCGGCGAGTAACGTGCAACTTTAATAATTTCGTCGAGAATATTCACGCAACCATCCTCTCAGCCGCGAGCCGCATATCCAAGGATTTAAAAGAGTATCGCGCGGTTAGAGAAAAAATCATGTCAGCCATCTTTGGAATATTGATATAGCCGACAACTGGCTTGGATTCGTAGTATGTCCCCCAGTTTTCACGGTCAGCTTCGGATATCCGCTCAATGGAGGCATCGGCTAGTGGTGAAAAATTGATGTGGAGGCTCTCGAACATCTTTATAAGCGGCGCTGTTGCCGTACAGAGTATGTATTTTTTGCCTTGGCACCATACCAAGAACGGGATGAGCACCATGAGCTCACTGCCAATCTTTCTCGATGCCGAGGCCAAGGATCCTACTTCGACAATCTCACCTCTCTCAACCGGCCCCCGAAGTGACTCCGCAATTTCCGTCTGCACTGGTCTTTCCAGATAAATTTCAGAAAACAAGTTTTTGTGGGTCGCACTGGTGATGCCTCCGCATGCCACCATTTGATCCAACTCGTTGTAGTAGGCGGCGAATTTTTCGGGACCCGGCTCTATCGAAGCCCCGTAGTATGATCGGTACACTGACTGGACGAGGGACTTTGCCGTACCCCACTCTGGAGTTCCATTATCGATGATTCGTACCTGCATAATCGTGTCTCCCGTTGTGTTAACGAAACTGTATTCAGTCATTCGAAAGACGCCACCCAGCTCCTGGACTCATACCCGTAAGCGGCAACTAGGGCCCTGCGCTCGCATTTTTATCAGTCAAACCAGTGCCTCTCGCACAATCTTTGCTGATTGCTCCAACTATACAGTTCAGCAGGAGGAGCAATTCCCCGCTCTGGCCTTGACCAAAGATTCTGACGGCATCAGATGGCGTTGTTTGAAACCACCGGCGGAAAGCGCTGATAAAAGAACTACTGCTACCAAACATCATTTTTTTCGCTACTTCCTGGCTGCTCAACTTTTCGTTGACGAGATAATGAATGCTGAAAATCTTCCGCACATCGTCTTTCATTTTCTGATGCAGCACTTTTTTTTCCTCCATTCTCCTATGAAGGCTTCGGTCGCTCATATTCATCCTGTCGGCAATCGACTTTTTGTTCAGACTTAACTTTGATACATCAAAGTAAGTTTGCACGTAGACAGCGAGCAATCGAGAGACAAACCTGTCCGAGAGATACACTTGAATGGCACATGCGCACTCACACAGCGATTGCATAACCAGGGCCACCCCCTCCTCCCCGGGCTCGCAGTCTATACGGCTGCGCTGTTCACAAAAATCGAACGCTGCCCAGGAGTACAAGACCACGGATTCTTGCCGGCTATAGTTGGAATATTCGCTGAAGGGGCTTCCTGTCGATCGCATCATAATCTGGTCCGTCCAATCTTTTTTCCCGGTTTCCTAGCGCCGCTAGGCATAGACCAACTGAGCCATTGTTTAAAAGCAATCAGTTGATGTTCATTTATTTTTGTTTTCCTGGAGCAACCTGCATCAATCAGTGGGGCGGATTATAGAAACGTGCTTCGTTGCATATCAATGGCTGGATTTCTATTTCTTGCCAAATTCTCTCACATACGTTTAACTTGGTAATCGGTTCACACAGAAACCCCGCTGTCATCACTGCGTCACATTTAATCCCTGCCTGCTGGCGACCATAGGTTGAACACTAAATTACCGCAGCTCAAACTTGCACAACATCGACAGGCGTCGATCCACTTCTTCGCAGAAAAAAGGAGTAGATGCATTTTTCGATCATGGCGTCTTCGAGGAGATATGCGTCATCGAAGCAGTTCGCAACGCCACCGGTGTCGCCATTGGTGGAATATCTCCCATGTATATCCGGGAAAACTGAATTCTCGAGCCCTTGTCGCACGGGGATACAAAAAATTGGAGCGCCAACCTTCTTTCATCTCGAAAAATTGACTGGCCGAAATGCCTAACTGCATGTATAAATCGCCGGCCTACAGCAACTTGTGATTTTATTTTTAAATGCCGCGGGCAGCGCACTTAGATTAGCAGGTCAATTCTCGAGCACACACTTGCGGTAATAGGATGGCGCGGAGGCTCATCGCTAGAACAGATTCGACGTGAGCCCTCTTGACATGTCTTGTCTTGAGATCTCGTATAACTTAATAGGAGGGATGAATCATGCTAACGGGTTATATTTTCGAAAATCTGGAAATGACTGCGACGGAACCTGCTTTTTCTGTCCTTAGCGGGGACGAGTTTCGCTGTATAAATCGAGGAGNNGTGGCTGTATAAATCGAGGAGATTTCTATCTCCAAATGGAGCAACTCGGCCGCTTTCTACAAAAGGAGTTAGGTCGTCAGGTTCCAGTGGCAGTGTCGATTCCTAACAGTATCTCTTACGCGCTTTCTGCTCTGTCTGTTCTTCACTCCGGCAACATCCTTGTCAATATCAACCCGAATTACACTCCGGCAGAACTGTTGCTTGCTGTATCCACTAGCGAACCTGAAATTCTTATCACGTCGAAGCTGGATGAATCTCTTTTTCGTCTCTTACTTTCGGACTCGGGCATTAAGAAGATTTTCTTTGTCGAGCATATAAACGACGTTTTGCTTGGCGATGCCGAATCCTCTTTGGCCAGCCCGCTGCACTCGTGTATACATGCTGGCCGTAGTCTTCCTGCCGATAACTTTCGGTTAGGTCGAAGCGGGCCGGATGATGTTGCACTGCTTCAGCTCACCGGAGGAACAACAGGAGCTATTAAGGCGGTGCGGGTTGATTGCCACAACATCCTGTCAAACCTTCAACAACTGGAGTTAGTATTTAATGCAGACGTGTTGAATCGGTCTCGAGAAACCATTTTGACCGTTTTGCCCCTGTATCATATTTTTGCTTTCACTTTCAACCTCCTGCTTTTTTTGAAGTGTCGTTGCAATAATATTCTTGTAGACAAGGCACGCCCCTTGTCGATCTTGCAGCCCGTTTTCCAGAACTGCGCTGTCACATACTTTACTGCGGTTGGAGGGTTGTTAAAATCGCTTTGTCAGGAATCCTGGTTTGTTTAGCGCCCGCCTCGGGGTACCAGACACGTTATCGTGGGCGGCGCGCGTTTGGATCCTTTGATCGCCGACCGATGGAAAAAACTGGTTGGCGGCTCCGTATGCGAGGGCTACGGTCTGTCCGAAGCCAGTCCGGTGGTATCGATCAATCCTCCGGATGGCCTAATTAAAGTTGGCTCTGTGGGCAAGCCGCTGCCCTTTACCCGCGTCAAAATTTCGCATGCCTGCATGTCGAGCCAGGAAGAAGCACAGCCCGGCGAAATCTGTGTAAAGGGACCTCAAGTGTGCGAGGCCTATGTCAATTCCATTCCAGATTCACTGGCGACGTTCAAAGATGGCTGGCTGCACACGGGCGATGTGGGCTTTATCGATACCGATGGCTACTTGTTCATCACCGACCGGCTCAAGGACATCATCATTATTAACGGATTTAACGTGTATCCGATGGAAATTGAGTCAGTCATTGCATCGATTGAAGGCGTCTTAGAAGTCGCTGTCGCAGGACGGAAAGCCACGAATGGCAATGAATCGATCTATGCATTTGTAGTTGCGCGATCGGCCCTGACCGCCGACGAGGTCCGGAAGACTTGCAGAACAAAACTGACTGGATACAAACAGCCGAAGGACATTATCTTTCTCAACGAGTTGCCAAAGTCTCCCGTCGGGAAAATTCTTAAGCGCAAACTCATCGATTTGGTTGAAAGTTACGAGCCTCTGGAATTGCAGGAGAGCGTTTAGACCCGTAGACATTATGATAAAGCCGTGGAAATTCATGAGAGCCGGCGGGGAGATATTCTCTGGGGCGACATCATTGGAAAAGCCTGTGAACTAATGGAGAGATCGAGACCATAGCTGTTCGGGGCCCGCGTCACCTGCCGCGGGCCTACCTCCCATACTGAATTGCGATCATGATGAAGGGACCCAGCGCACAGCCTGGTTTATCCCGGGCAGTCAGGGATCCAATGAAGGGTCAAGTCTATGAAACCACCGCTCCGGTTTCGTCCCTGGATACAGCGCAAATAAATAGACCTGATCTTGCAATTAACCCTTCGAGATAGAATCGCGCCCAAAGGCGGACAAAAATGCCGATGCAT
>DJFO01000112.1:3942-4120 GCA_002432555.1 Marinagarivorans sp. UBA5870 | reverse complement strand
CGATGCATTTTTGGATGCGGAACCGCACCCGTAGGGCGAGGGCCAGGGACGGCCCGAGTCAATCGAACCACCGCATAAAAAGCGTTCGATTTCGCCCTGCGGACTGGGCAAATAAAAAAGGCCTGATCCTGCGATCAAGCCTTAGAAATAGGATGGTGCCCAGAGGCGGACAAAAATG
>DJFO01000112.1:2607-3898 GCA_002432555.1 Marinagarivorans sp. UBA5870 | reverse complement strand
CGAGGCGCGTATTAAACCCGCTCTCCGAATGGGAGTCAAGCGGTGCCGGCAGATATTTTGCCGGATATTTCCGCGTTCATACGGAGGCCGCGGCGCTTGCGTGCTCGGTTGGGCTTAAGGCGCGGGTGGGACATAACCTTCGGCGCGGTCGTATTCGTCGCCTGCGAGAAACTTGTCCATCTGCTCGCTGAGGTACTGCCGCGCCGCTTTGTCCATCAAGTTCAAATGTTTCTCGTTGATCAACATGGTTTGGTGCTTCAGCCAGTCCTGCCATGCCTGCTTAGAAATATGTTCGTAAATATCCTGGCCCTTGGGACCCGGGTGCGGTGGTGACGCCAGGCCCTCCAGCTCCTGGTGATATTTGCGGCAGAATACGGTGCGAGNNCGGTTGCAGCAGCTGCAACAACAAAGTTTTCACCGGGGCCGCCAGGCCGACGTTTGCCGGTTGGCTCAGGTTATACCAGATGTGCCGACCCTGCTCCAGAATTCCGGCCGGGCGTTTGGCCAAACGGACCAGCACCGGCTGAATGTCGAAATGATAGTGGCTAAAAGTGTGGCGCCATCCGGGCCACTGCTCTGTCCCGCGCACTGCTCCGTAGTGGTTGCTGATATGGCGATCCAAAGGCTCCTCGGCAGCCACCTCCGGCAGGCACCACAGGCCGCCCCAAATTCCATGTGGCGGTCGCTGCTCCAGCAGAATATCGCCATTGGGCGCCTGCAATAGAAGCAGATAGGCGCGTTTGATCGGTTTATCCTTCGCCGGCTTTTTGCCCGGGTAGGCGGTGGGACGGTCCTCGGCCAGGGCGATACAGTCGGCGGCCACCGGACACAGGGCGCACTTGGGACGGCTGCGGGTGCAGACGGTTGCGCCCAAGTCCATGATCGCCTGGGTATAGTCGCGGCAGCGGACCTTCGGCATATGCTGCTCGGCCAGCGCCCACAACCGCTCGGCCGTTTGCGGCTGTCCCGGCCAGCCGGTTATGGCCCCATGGCGCGCGAGCACGCGCTTGACGTTGCCGTCTAAGATGGCCGTCGGCCGCTCGAAGGCAATGCTGGCGATGGCAGCGGCAGTCGAGCGGCCAATGCCGGGCAGGGCGGCCAGGGACGCTAAGTCCGCCGGAAATTCGCCGCCGTGACGCTCGACAATGACCCGGGCGCACTGGTGCAAATTGCGGCCGCGGGCGTAATAACCGAGGCCGGTCCAAAGGTGCAGCACTTCGTCCACGGGCGCGGCGGCGAGCTCGTCCACGCTTGGGAACCGCGCGACGAACCGCTCAAAGTAAGGGATGAC
>DJFO01000112.1:208-2566 GCA_002432555.1 Marinagarivorans sp. UBA5870 | reverse complement strand
TTTGCGGCCGTGCTGGTCGAACCAGCGCAGCAGCCGTTTCGCAAAGGGCGAGCTCACTCGGTTTTGGTTTCCTCCGGCGCGGCCGGTGTTGCGGGTGGTTGGGGATCTGCGGCCGGGGCCGCCGGCGATTCTCCGGCGGTCGGCGCCGCCGGTTCAGCCGCGGCCGGGGCGGCGGGTTTAGGGTCTTTACGCTTGCGGAACTGATCGAGCCGCCCGCGCACCGAATCTTCGGTATTTTTGCCTTTTTCCTCGCCCAGCTTTTCCTGCAGCAGATCGCGGGCCTTGCTGCCCAATTTCTTTTCCAGCCGATCTTTTTCCTCTTCCAGTTTTTCTCTGGCTTCGCCTTTTATGCGGTCTTTGAACAAATCCGTCAAAACCTGGGTGTCCGGCAGACAGGTTTTTACCCCTATATCATCCACCGTACCTTTGCAGCGAATCGGCAGGGACCGTTTGCGCCATTTTTCGTCGACCGGCAAACAGCCTGCAGCGGCATTGGCAAAATCGCCCAGCGACAGAGAGACAGGAATATTGAACTGTCCTGTTTCCAAATTGAAGGAACCGGTGGCAGATCCGAGCAAATGGGCAATTTCAGCATTCAGTTGCTGCACCGTGAGGGTGTTCTCCGCATAACGGAGTTGCATCTGCACGGGCTCCAGGCGGGTCATGTCCGGCCAATCCATGTTTTCCGGCAGGTTTTGTTGTTGCAGCAACGCGAGGGCACGGCAGAATTGTTCCTCAATGTTGATCGGCACCACCCGCAACTGGTCGGACTGCGCTTTGGCCTCGACAACGAGATTGTCCGTCAAAGCCTGGTCGGTTGCCCCGTGACTCGTGGCGGTGAGGTCGGCGGTCGCTTTGCCGCTGAGCTTGTCGACCTCGGCGAAGGTTCGCAGCAGCGTGCCGAGCTCCACTCCCTGAGACTGCAGCCCCAGCTGCAGCCGAGCCGTGGAACCGCGCGCATCCAACTGCCCCTGGCCAGTGATTTTGCCGTCCGCCGTCTGCAGCGACAGACGATCCAATTGCAGCAGCCCATCTTTTGCCTTAATCCGCAGTTGCGGCTGCTCGACGGGCAAACCTTGATAACTGACCTGGTCGAAGCTGACATCTGCATTCAGGTTCAGCTCGCGTAACGTTTCCAGGGGTAAAGGCTGCGGCGGCGCTGCGGTTTCGGCGGGTGCGCCTGCCGCGGCTTTATCCGGCGGCGGCAGGTAATCGTCCAGCACCAAAGCGGAGCCGCGCCAGGTGGTGGTGATGGCGGGTTTAGCAAAATCGTGCAGCAGCAGATCTCCGTCGAGCCGGGTTTGATCCAGAGTCAGGTTGATCGGTTTTAATTCCAGCTGATCCGGTCCCAGGTTATAGGAAAGGGTTCCGCCGAACTTCTGCAAAGCCTGCGCACTGGCCGTTTTTGGTGGTTCTACGCCCAGGGCCTCCAGCAGCGGCGGCAGGGCGAAGGGCGCCCATTTAACCGCACCTTTACTGGTCAAGGGTTCGCCCCAGTGAGTATCGGTCGCCAAGGTCAGGGCGAGTTTTGCCGCGCCGGCCTGAGCCTCGATTTTGGCGTCGGCCACTTGCAGAATCTGCGTGTCCAGATTGAGCTGGACGGGTCCGTCCCACTCTAGCCGCAGGGGGGAAAATTCATTCCAGACGGCGGTAAACTCCAGCGTCAGCGGAAATGGCCGGCCCGCCAGGGCGACCTCGCTGGCCGTTAAGTTGAAATCCCGAATTTCCGCTCGGTCGCCGCTTTGGGCATCGGTGTACACCAGTCTCAAATCAGTGATTTGGATCCGATCGACCGACAGCTCCGCGGGGGTATCCGACGCGGCTTCGGCCGGTGCACCGTCGGGTTTGGGATCGCTCAGACCATCCCACCCGGTCCTGCCCTGCGCATCCACCGCGTAGTTGACTTCCAAGCCGTCCAGCCGCACGCCGTCCACGCGAATCTGCCGCTGCAAGATGGGCATCAGTTGCACAGAGACCTCCGCGGCGGTTATGGCCGCGAGCAGGGTTTTATCCTCGGCCGTATAAATTTCCAGGGCTCCGAGCTGCAAACCGAGATTGGGCAGAAGCTTCCAGTCAATGTCGCCGGGTATCCGCAATTCCAGGCCGCGCTCGGCGGCCTGTTTTTGGAGAATGGGCTTCAGGTGATTAGGGTCGAGGGTGAAGACGAGGGCGATAAGTACGATTGCCGCCAGGGCAATCAGGCCGACCAAAATCAGGAGCGATCGAATCAGTATTTTCATGCGCCTTGTTTCCCTTGGGTTATGAGTTTTTTGTGCTGCGAGCAAGGGTGCAGCCGGGCATTTTAGGCGATTTGCGCGCGGCCGCCGAGCGCCGATCCACGAGCATACGCCTGTTAGC
>DJFO01000112.1:0-185 GCA_002432555.1 Marinagarivorans sp. UBA5870 | reverse complement strand
GCTGGCCGATGCGATTCGCTTAACCTTAGAGCACCGCGGCGGGTATTTGGTGCTGGCGGACATAAATGCAAATAGTTACTATTTGCGGATTTACATTCTCTCGGATTTGACTATGCAGTATCTGCGATACCTAGCGGCGGCGGGTGCGGCCATATTCGGCCTGGTGGGGTGCGGCGATAAAGCCG
>DJFO01000268.1:14000-14781 GCA_002432555.1 Marinagarivorans sp. UBA5870 | reverse complement strand
AACCACGCCCTGCAAAAAGCCAAACATTTATTCTTTGCGAACAAAGCTGGGCACACCGGCAGCCTGGACCCCTTCGCGACGGGGGTTTTGCCGCTTTGTTTTGGCGAGGCGACCAAGTTCTCTCAGTTTTTGCTCGACGCCGATAAACGTTACCGCGCCACTTTCCGGCTTGGCGTGGCAACTTCCACCGCCGATCTAGAGGGTGAAGTCATAACAACGGCGGCCGCGGCACATCTCACGCAAACAACGATCGAAACCGCCCTCGCTCGGTTTCGCGGCGCAATCCACCAAGTGCCGCCCATGGTTTCGGCGTTGAAGGTCAATGGGCAGCCTCTTTATAAACTCGCCCGCCGCGGCGAGGTGGTGGAGCGGGCAAGTCGTCCGGTGACGATTCATCGTCTTGACCTGCTCGCTGTGCGCCTGGGTGACGTTGTGGAAATCGATGTGGATATTCACTGCAGCAAAGGGACCTATATCCGGAGTATCGCCAGCGATCTTGGCGAACAGCTCGGGGTCGGCGGTCACGTTGCGGCACTGCATCGCTCCCAGGCTGGCGCTTTCACCGAGGCCCACGCAGTCACCTTGGAGCAGCTCTTGGATGAGCGCGCCGAGCGGGAGCCGGAAGTGCTTGACCGACATCTACTGCCGGTGGACGCCGCGCTCGAGCAGTTACCGCAATTGGCCCTAAACAACAGCAGCAGCCACTATTTCAGCCAGGGGCAGGCGGTAATGGATACCCGGGTCTACCGTTTGGGGAATCAAGGTGATACAGTGCGCGTCT
>DJFO01000268.1:4308-13930 GCA_002432555.1 Marinagarivorans sp. UBA5870 | reverse complement strand
ATGGCACTGAGTGCACAAGAAAAAGCGGAAATATTGAAGTCTCATCAGAAATCCGAATCCGACACCGGATCTCCGGAAGTGCAAGTCGCGCTCTTGTCCGCGAACATCAACAAGCTGCAAGAACACTTCGAGAAGAACAAACAAGACCATCATTCCCGCCGCGGTTTGATCCGCATGGTTAACCAACGCCGCAAGCTCCTGGATTACCTCAAATCCAAAAACAGTGATCGCTACAGCGATCTCATCCAAAAACTCGGCCTGCGTCGATAATCCCCTGAGTGCCCGCAACGCGGGCACTTCTGTTTTATAAGTTCGATAGAAGCAAATAAAGAAGGATAATAAAGTGAATCCTGTAATTAAAAAATTTCAATACGGCAAAGATACAGTCACTTTGGAAACCGGCCGCATAGCGCGCCAAGCCACAGGTGCGGTAGTGGCCAGCATTGGCCAGACTTGTGTGCTGTGTACAGTGGTCGGCGCAAAAGAACCTAAAGCAGACCAAGATTTTTTTCCTCTCTCCGTGCACTACCAGGAGAAGACTTACGCTGCCGGTCGTATCCCCGGGGGCTTTTTCAAGCGTGAAGGCCGACCCTCCGAAAAAGAGACCCTCACTTCGCGGTTGATCGACCGACCCATTCGGCCGCTGTTTCCCGACGGCTATATGGCAGAAGTGCAAGTGATCTGTACCGTGCTCTCCGCGGAAAAAGACGTGGATCCGGATATTGCAGCCATGATCGGCACCTCCGCTGCGCTGGTGATTTCCGGTATTCCTTTCAACGGCCCCATAGGCGCGGCCCGCGTAGGTTATACCCAGCAGGACGGATACATCCTCAACCCCGGCTTCAAACAGCTGAAGGCTTCAGAGCTCGACATGGTGGTGGCCGGCACCTCCAGTGCGGTCCTTATGGTGGAGTCGGAAGCCAATGAGCTGCCTGAAGACATAATGCTGGGCGCTGTGCTTTACGGTCACCAGGAAATGCAGGCGGTAATTCAGGCGATCAACGAACTCGCCCGCGACGCCGGAAAACCCCGTTGGAATTGGCAAGCGCCGGAACCGAATGTCAGCTTGATCAGCGGCATCGAGCGGGATTACGCCGATTCCATTGGCCTCGCCTACCGCATCATCGATAAAAGCAAACGGCACGACCGCCTGAACGAATTGCGTAACCAAGCAGTTGCGCAATTCAGCGCGGAAGGCAAGGAAGTGGCGGCCGACGAAGTCAAAGACGTGTTTAACAAAATTGAGAAAGACATCGTTCGCAGTCGCATAGTGGCCGGTGAGCCGCGTATCGACGGCCGCGACACCAAAACCGTGCGACAGCTGCAAATCGAAGTCGGCGTGCTGCCGAAAGTTCACGGATCTGCCTTGTTTACCCGAGGCGAGACCCAGGCCTTGGCCGTGGCTACGCTCGGATCGTCGCGCGATGCGCAAATCATCGATAGCCTCGAAGGCGAGCGCAAGGACAATTTCCTGCTGCATTACAACTTCCCGCCCTATTCAGTAGGCGAGTGCGGCAGGCTCGGCTCCACTGGACGGCGTGAAATCGGCCACGGTCGCCTGGCCCGACGCGGTGTTGCAGCCGTGCTGCCGACGGACGAGCAGTTTCCCTACACCATGCGCGTTGTGAGCGAAATTACGGAATCCAACGGTTCCAGTTCCATGGCCTCGGTCTGTGGCGCTAGTCTTGCTCTGATGGACGCGGGTGTTCCGCTGCGGGCTCCTGTTGCGGGTATTGCCATGGGCCTGGTAAAGGAAGACGGCGGCTTTGCCGTGCTGACTGATATTCTGGGTGATGAAGATCACCTGGGTGATATGGATTTTAAAGTGGCCGGTACTGCCAACGGCGTTACGGCGCTGCAAATGGACATTAAAATCCAAGGCATAACCGAAGAAATCATGGAAGTGGCTCTGGAGCAGGCGCTCCAGGCGCGGCTTCACATCTTGGCCGAGATGAATAAAGTCCTTGCCAAACCGCGTGCCACCCTGTCGGAAACCGCTCCGCAGATGCACACCATGAAAGTGGACCCGGACAAAATTCGCGACATCATCGGTAAGGGTGGTGCGACCATTCGGTCAATTACCGAATCTACCGGCGCGTCGGTCGATATCGAAGATGACGGTACGGTAAAAATCTACGCATCCGATGCCGAGGGCATGCAGAACGCGATCTTCCGCATTGGCGAAATCACGGCCGAAGCCGAAATAGGTGCGACCTATGAAGGCACCGTGGTGCGCATCGTGGACTTCGGTGCGTTCGTTAATTTCCTGCCAGGCAAAGATGGATTGGTGCACATCTCACAAATCGCTCACGAGCGCGTCAATAATGTGGGCGATTATTTGAAGGAAGGCCAAAAAGTCGCCGTGAAATGTCTGGATGTGGACAACCGCGGTCGCATCAAGCTTTCTATCAAAGAAACCCTTCCACCGCCGGCAACGGCTGAGACCGCCTCGACTGAAGTCACGTCTGAACCGCAAGACTGAGCGGATCCTGGCATCAACTAAAGCCCGCTACCGCGGGCTTTTTTATTTCGATTGTTTTTCGCTGAAAAAATATCGAGGTGACCTCTCTATGCGCTGGTTTGGCCTGCTCATTGGAAGCGTTTTTTATTTTCCCGCCTGGACGTCGGCTCAAATAGACGAGCAGCCGAGTTCCGCTCAACCGACGATGGAAGTCGGCGTAGTCCTGGTGGCGCAGGTAGCGGCTGATTATCGCGGCTCGCATCATTACCGCCCTTATGGGCTGCCCCTGCCTTATCTGCTGTACCAGGGTCCGATTTTGAAGGCCGATCGGGACGGCGTTCGCGGTGATTTTTGGTCCAACGGGCGGGTGGAGTTCAACATATCCGTCGACGGGTCACTGAGTGGCAATAGTGACGATAATGAAGCCCGTCGTGGCATGCCGGACCTAGAGAGCGCGGTGGAATTTGGTCCTTCCCTCAATGTTCGCCTTAGCGGCGCGACTTTTCGGGAGGGCTGGTCGCTGCGCCTGCCGGTGCGTGCGGTGATCACGATCGCCGAAGACGGATTCGACCATATCGGAAATGTCTTTAGCCCGCGCCTTACTTGGCGCGACCCCGACCTCAGGAATGGTTGGCGCACGTCTTTTAGTTTAGGGGCGACGGTCGCGGACCGAGACTATCACGCGTATTTTTATGATGTGGATAGGCCATACGTGACGCCGGATCGACCTTTCTACCACTCGGGGGGTGGCTACAGCGGCGGCTTCATGCGCTTTGCGCTCTATAAACCTTGGGAGAAGTGGCGCTTCGGAGTTGCGCTGCGTTACGACTACCTGGGCGAGGCCGAATTTGCTGATAGTCCGTTGGTTCAGACCCGCCACTACGGCAGCGTGAGCTTGGGCCTGGTACGCATCTTGTGGAATCGTCCTTAGGCGGCACAAATAAAAAACCCCCACAGGGGTGGGGGTTTATTTTAACCGCTGGCCTTTAAGGACCGCTGGCCTTTAAGGGCAGTCGTTCAAGCCGATCGCATCTACTCGCAGATTTCGATCCTGGCCGGAGGCGGCAAAGTCGTTGGTAAATTCGACTCGCAAAGTCTGGCTGCCCGCTGCCCCGCTGTAGGTAAAGGTGTAGGGTGCGTAGGTCGCGGATGTCACGGAGACGTCACCGACCATCTGCGTTCCCACCCGCACGATCATGCGCGGCCAAACTCCCCCGGCCACGTCGCCGCGCGCTGTCACGGTGATTTTGGTTGGGGCACCGGAGAAAGTATGGCTGGTGCTGATATAGCCGTTGGTCCAGATATTCCAGGCGNNCTCTGGCTCCGGCTCCGGCTCCGGCTCCGGCTCGGGAGTAGAACCTGTGCTGAAGGCAATGTAGTTGACATTAGTTGAGCCCGTCTCATACACCACCCGCACCAAGTGATTTCCCGCGGTCAGGGTAACCGGTACGACTATATTGGAGTACACCTGCCAGCCGAGCAGCGGAACCGTCAGAGCACCGGACACGTCGACCCCATCGACCAAAACCCGCAGGCGCTTGTTCGACCTTTCGGTCGCGGCACGGATGGTCATCTGGAAAGTACCTGCAGCAGCCGTTTGCACCGCATATTCGGTCCATTCACCGGCAACTGTGTGGCCGATGTTGCACACGCCGTCCGTATCGCCCGTTGCTTCCGAATCCACGTTGCCGGTGTCGCATAGGTTGTCGCCCGCGTTGCCTACGGTGGAGTCGAAGCTCGCAACAAAGGCTTCTGCCTCAATGCGTGCAGGTAGAGTAACCGGAGTATAGGTCGGCGGTTCAGGTTCCGGCGTAGCCGCTGCGAACTGCAGAAAATTAACGTTGGTATAACCGGAATCGTAGGCCAGGCGCACCGTATGAGTACCAGGGGTGAGCACGACCGGAATGACCAGGCTCGAATAGACTTGCCAGCCTTTGCTCGGAACCAGCACGGTACCTGAAACATCCACCCCGTCAATCAATACCCGGAAGCGGTTTTTAGATCGCGAAGTGGCTGCGCGCACGGTCAAATCGAAGTTGCCGCCAGTGGAGGTAATCAGATATTCCGTCCATTCGCCCGCGACCGTATTGGCTAGGTTGCACACGCCATCCACGTCACCGGTTAGCTCCGAGTCCACGTCGCCTTCATTGCATTCGGAGGGGCCGCCATTTCCAGGAGTGGTATCGAAGTAACCGACAAAGTCTTCCGCTTCAATGCGTGCGGGTATGGTAACAGGGGCGGTTGGATCCGGGTCTGGGTCGGGGTCTGGGTTGGTGGTGGCAGGCGTAATCGTCAGGTAGTTCAAGTTCACATAGCCGGTTTCAAACACAATGCGGACGGTGTGACCGCCAGTGGTCAAATTCACCGGCACTATGATGTCCGAGTAGGTCTGCCAACCTTTGCGCGGCACTATGACTGAATCGCTGACGTCGACCCCGTCGACTTCGACATAAAAGGTCATAACACCCGAGCGGTCGGTCGCGGCGCGGACGAGCAGGTTGTAATTCCCCGCAGTCGGCGCGCTGACTTCATATTCCACCCACTCGCTGGCCATCACCCAAGCAAGATTACAAACGCCGTCCGTGTCGCCAGTCAATTGCGCGTCCACATCTTGGGTATTGCAGGTGACGTCACCTTGATTGCCCGTGGTTGTGTCATGGAAGGCGGTGAATTTTTCCGCTTCGATTCGCGCAGGCAGTACGACAGGCTCGACCGGATTTGGCTCCGGCTCTTCGCCGTCAGAGAGCGTTATCTCCAGGTAATTTAAGTTTGTATAACCATTGTCGTAGACGACCCGAATCGTATGCGCACCCGCGGTCAAGCTAACCGGGACGGACACGTCGGAGAAACTCTGCCATCCATTGTTGGGTATGGCGAGGGAGCCGCTGACGTTTGTGCCGTCGACTTCCACGTGAGCCCTGATACCGGTTCGACCGCTTGCTGCCCGTAAAGTAATCTTATATTCGGCAGCTTCGGGAGCTTGAATTTTATATTCGGTCCATTCGCCAGCTGTGGTATAGGCCAAATGGCAGGTGCCCGTGACATCCTCGGTTATTTCAGTATCCACATAATAAATGCTGTCAATGCAACCGCTATCGCCTTCATTACCGACGCTGGTGTCGCTGTAGCCACTGAAGTTTTCCGCCTCTATACGTCCAGGGACCACCACAGGGGTATAGTTTTCGGGCTGCGGTCCTTCGCTTCCACCGGTCACAGGTGGCAAGGGCGGGTTGTCAGCGGGAGCCGTGGCGGGGAATTGGCCAGAGGTCGCGTCGCTGGTCAGCGCCAAAACCAGTTTTCCATTGCGTGTGGCGGCGTTGCGGGAAACGTAGTCGTTCACGGCGAACTCGAAGGTCCAATTAGCAAACCACCAGCGATTGGTATTGATCGAACTGGAGTCGAAGTCGTCCCTCCAGCGCAAGGAGAAATCGGAACCGTTCGCGCCTGTACCCGGGGTGTAGTTATAAATTTGAATAAACTCGACATAGGTATGAGCCGGTGCGGAATTCGCATCAAACGCACCGGACCATTCCCAGTCGCCCGCCCAGAGGCTCATCCGCAGTTGCGCAGACTCGGCGCGTGCGGGATCGAGAAGCTTGGCGTAGGTGGTGCGGTCCGTTTCGCGCCGTACCAAGTGACCGTCCACATAAAACGCCAAATATTCCGGCGTCCACTCCATGCGGTAGGTGTAGTAATTGTCCCAGGCCGGCGTTGCCAGAGGGTGTATGACAGCGTGTTCGGTGCGGGGATCGCCTGGGGTCATCACCTGAGTTTGGTAACGTCCGTTTTTACCGAACATTTCGAAGTCCTGTTCTTGCCATTGCGCTCCAGGTACCTCCGACCCGTCTTTCCACAGAAAGAAGGCGGTTACCATGCCGGAGCCTTTGGCCGCGCGGATACGCGCTTCGAAGGCGCCATATTTGTAGGTTTCCCGAGTAATCATCTCGGCACCTTTCCAGGGTTTCGCGTGAACTGCCTGAACTGTAAAAAACGCTAACAGCAGGAGCAGCGCGCGCAGCCAGATATGATTTTTCATAAAAGTAACGGTCCTGTTAAATGAAGAAACTTATGTAAACCTGATGAGCTGCATGTCGTTCTGCACGCCTTCATCCATGGTTGGCACATATCATCTGGATAATATGTGGCAGAGATTTGAAGGGCTGACAGATTCGAAACGACAGTGGGAATTTTTTGTGCATCCAGCGATGCTTTGCATAAACGATGCCAGGGTAATCTTTTGAGGGGAGCTGAGTGCTATTAAGTATTTTTTCCTTCCTTTAAAGAGAGCTTCTATGGTTTTCGATTATAAAAAACCACCTGAACATTTCAATATTGTATGACGATGAGATCACAACTTCCGCGAATGTCAAATTTTTCAACAGGATTGTCGTACAAAAACTTCTAGTTGCATTTAAATCATTTTTCTGATCGGTGAAAAAGGTACTCATAGATACCTCTTTGCATTCCGGGACGAAATATGAAGGTGTCTCGAATAACGAAGCGCTTCATGGCTTTGAGGAGCCGGGTCGACGTAAGAGGCGGGCTGCCGGCATGCTTTTCGCTGGGTTCAATCGTCAGGCCGGAAGCAGTCTGCAGGTAAAACTGTTGCGGTTGCGCGGGCGTTTCGCGGCCTGAATATACGATCGCATGCACCTGCGTCTGAGAATGCGTATGCGGCTCCAGCCTCTGGAACAAATCCTCGATCAGCGAGATCGGAAGGAAGTTGAGGATGTCCCAGGTCAAAATAACGTCGAAACGTAGATCCGCGGGAAAATTGAGCATATGAGGCTTAAACCTCACCTCGCCCTGGCTTTTACCTTGAAGCTGCAACTCCTCGTAGATGTTCTCCGCATACAAGCATCGAGTCAGACCGTACAGGTAGTCGCGGTTGTTGTTATTTTTCAGACCGAGGTCCAGTAGGTTCGGCTGTTGATCCTTTGGACCGAGCAGGACCGGCAGGGCGGAAGACTCATGATCTAGACGGTTGAGCGGCCTCTGTGCCTGTTCGCTGCCAACTTCCTGGGCCAGCTCATCGCTGTTCAGGCGGCGTTGGCCCGCCGCCTTGCCTGGCTGAAATCGCAGTACCTGCTCCACCAAGCCGGGCACCATGCCGGCAAAATTCAGATAAGAATTTTCAATATAAAAACTCGGCATGGAGCGCAGCAGTCGGGTTGTCTCATGGTTGGGATGGTGTCGTTGGCCGAGCTCGCCGCTTTGCAAAATACTGACTTTATGTTGATCGAGGATCTGAAAGCCGCGCGGGCTCAGGGGTACCTTTGCGCTGACGTATTTGACTGCATGCAGCAAGGCGCCTGGCCGGCAGAAGGGGGTGAGTCGATGAATCAGCCATTCGATGGCCGGTAGATCCAGATAATTAAATAAATCCCAGGCCAAAATAACATCAAATTGCTCCTCCCCCGGAAATTCGTCGAGATAGGCCGCGAGCCCCCGGACCAGATCGTCGCCGACGCGTGGATTCGACCGCTCATCGACGACGCATTCAACGAGATTTGCGAAGCGGATCTTGCAGCTCAATTCACGAAAAAAATTGAAGCTTTTGGCTGAGGAAGCGCCTAAATCGAGGACGCGGTTAAAACGCGAAACTTTAATCTCGTTGTAAATCGCCGTTAGGCCAGGGGATCTGTGCTGTTGTGCTGTATCAACTGCGGTTTCGAACATGGCGAGACATGCGGGCAGCGCTGGGGCGCCGCCCTAGGATCATTCTGACTTATCGCTGGAGCCGTAGGAGTATTTGGTGGCACCCGATGAGGACTGAGAATCCATATCAATGGAACCGCGGAACTTGGCCCCGTCTTCCAGAGTAACGCGCGCGGCGATCAAATTACCTTTTACATTGCTAGAGGATTTGATTTCGATGCGCTCCTGACCGATTAAGTCACCCTCGACCGTACCTTCGATCGTGATTGTTTTGGCCATAAGATTGGCTTTGACAGTACCTTGTCGGCCAATAGTCAGATGGTTGCCTTTTAAATCGATGGTGCCCTCGACGCGCCCTTGAATCAGCAAGTCCTCTTCGCCGGTGAGTTCGCCCTTAAAGGTAATTTTAGGTCCTATGACAGCGGCTGGAATTCCCGCTGGCGCAGCGCTTGCGGCGGGTCTTGCGCTGATGGGGGTCGGGGAATTATTGAAGTTAGGTGCTATGACGGGTTCTGAGGGAATTTCGAATTCTTCATCTGGCTTGCCGGGAGTGTTTTTGCTTAAGCGCATCGGGTGGCTCCTGTCGGGGGTTGTTTGATCTGTGCGGTTGCTTCTGAGCTCTTCCTGAGATTGCGGTGATTCTGTCCTCTGTGCTTTTGGCACCTGCTGAGGATTTGGGTCTTTCTTTGAATCCTCCGGTGATTTTTTACCGGAAAAACGCCAGCCGGAAAGAATGCCGTCCATCGTTCGATACCTGTGAGTGTTCTGTAAATTGCCAGGGGCACGCTACGGAAAATCGCGAGTCATGAAATCTTTTTCGCCCGCCTGAAGCCGCGGAGCTTTCTCGCCAGCCACTGCAATTGCCACCGGCTGCGGAAAATCTGGAATTGTCCCAGAAACAGATGGCAATCAGGCGCTCAGCGAAGATTGGGTTAACGCTCCTCTTCGCTGGCGGAAGCGAGTGAGTGGCGCAGGCCTAAGCGAGTAGCCGACCTAGGCAGTTGCAGGTCTCAGCAAGTTGCAGGACCAAGCAAGCTGCAAGCCAGAAGCAGAGCGCGACTCATTACGTGAACCTAGACCCATAGTCTTTAAGTCCTAGGCTGCAGTCGAACCGAATCATAACTCAATCTTAGAGGATTTGAAGTGCTCGCAGCGTTACCCGCGTCTTGTTTTGGCTACTTAGGCACAAAAGGGAGGGCGGTAGAGCGACTACCGCCCGCAAATGATATGTAACAAAGGAAGTATTTAACCGGTATTCCGCATACCGGCGGCGATGCCGGCCATAGTTACCTTGAGCGCGCGCTCGAGGTCGGAGCTGATGCTGCCGGCCTTGCGCTCCCGCTTGATCAACTCTGCCTGCAGGAAGTTGAGCGGATCTATGTAGGGCTTACGCACTTCTATGGTGCTCTGCAAGGTCGGATCGCTGTCGAGCAATTTGTTCTGACCTTTCAACTCGATCAAGAGACGCTCGAGCTCTTTCAGGTCCGCACGCAGTTGCTGGCT
>DJFO01000268.1:3888-4250 GCA_002432555.1 Marinagarivorans sp. UBA5870 | reverse complement strand
CCCAGCCAGGCGGGAAGGTTCAGGCGCACCTGCGTCCAGGCGAATACCCACGGGATGGCACGCAGACTTTCAACCCCTCCGCTCGCTTTGCGCTTGGCAGGGCGGCTGCCCAAGGCAAGTTTGTTGAGCTCCTGTTCCGGCGTCAGGCTGCGAAAATAAGGCACGAACTGGGGATGGCCGCGCACTATGCTGCGATAGGCTTCCAAGCTGGCATGTGCCATGCGCTCAATGAATTCTCGCCATTCCGGCACAGGCGCGGCGTGAGGAGAAAGAGTTGCGCGCAGCGTGGCCACAACATAGGTCGACAGACTTTTAAAGGCAATTTTTGGCAGCCCGAATTTATACCTGATCATTTCGCCTTG
>DJFO01000268.1:2307-3768 GCA_002432555.1 Marinagarivorans sp. UBA5870 | reverse complement strand
GGAGTAGCCAATCATCACGGTTTGGCGCCCTTGAGTGTAGGTTTGATACCAGTGCAGCTGCCACAGCCGGTTCATGACGCTCGGGGCCCGGTCTAAGTCGTCGAGTGTTTCAAACAGCGGAACTATCGGCATATTCCAGTTCATGCCGCACTCTTTCAGGATGAGAGCGACCGCGAGTACATCGGACGGCTGTTGCGCCATAGAAATGATGTAGTGGGAAAGCGTTTCCCGCGGTTCGCTGGAAATGACGCGACAGGTATCGAGCACTTCCTGTGATTCGGCGCTCACCTGCCATTTCGCCGGCAGTAATGGCCGCTTGCCGCCGAGTTGCTCGAGTAAAAACTGCTGGCGCTGCTCCTCATTCCACTCTCGATAGGAGCCCATATCCAGATACAGTGTGAGCTCGTCGAGCAATTGCACGTGGCGATCGCCGTCCTGTCGAATATCGAGCGGCACCAGGTTGATGCCAAAGCTATAGATGCGGCGAATGGTATCGATGAGCGGCCCGTTAGCGACGAAATCCAACCCGACGTCCTTCAGTGAGCGGTAACACAGCAACAGGGGTTCGAGCAAATCATTGCGGGAGGTGATGATGGTACTCGGCTCCGGAGTATTTTTGCCAGCCAAACGCTCCTCGGTCCAATCGAGGGTTTGCTGCACCCTGCGTCGCAGGCTGTGCAATATATCCCTGTAGGGAGTACGGCTGGCACCTGGCAGATTGCCGAGCAATTCCGGACTGGCTGCCTGCATGCTGAGGTCGCCCCCGAGGCTGTGAATGTCTCGTAAATAGAGTTCCGCGGCCATCCAGCGACCGAGCAAAATCACCTCCCGGGTTACCGCATGGGTCACGTTCGGATTGCCATCTCGGTCGCCGCCCATCCAGGAAAAGAGGCGGAATGGCTGATAATCCATCGGCAGTCGCTTCCCCAGCCGTTTGCGGGAAAGACGGTCCATGTGGCGAATAAAATCTGGAATAGCCTGCCATAAACTGTTTTCAATCACAGCGAAGCCCCAGCGCGCCTCGTCGATGGCTGTGGGGCGTTCATCGCGAATTTCGTTTGTGCTCCAGATTTCCTCAATCAGCCGGTGCAGGCGGCCGCGCTGTCGATCGGTCTCGTAGGAGAGCAGGTCCTTGTTGCGCCTTTCGGAGAGTTTACTGGCGATCTGGTCGTACTTGCGGATCAGGGTGCGACGAGTGATTTCAGTGGGATGTGCGGTCAGAACCAGCTCAATATGTAGGTTTTTGATCACATCGTAAAGTTCATCCTTGCCTATGGCTTTCGCATATTGCTTGAACATTTGATCCAGTGCGTCGTCACCTTCCGCCTCTGCGCTGGCTTGAAACTCCTGATCGGCAATGTTTGCCAGATTCAAAAACTGGTTGAACGACCGGGCTATGGGAAGAATATCGCTGTCTTCGAGTTGCGATAAAAAGTTGATCAAAGGTTGCGAGTCGCTGTC
>DJFO01000268.1:0-2284 GCA_002432555.1 Marinagarivorans sp. UBA5870 | reverse complement strand
TCGCCGAGCAGGCGGACATTCTCACGCAGGGTGTCTGGTAGGTGGGTCATCGTAGGTTCTCCTAAAGATCGCAGCGCATTCTAGCATTGCAGGATCATATGAATTCAAGCGCCAGCGCCGGCGTTATGACGGGTAGCCACCCAAACGCGGGAAGCTGGGTTCGCGCCGGGTCGTTGCACCGAGCGGATCAGCTGAAAATATGCTCATCGGCTGGGAAAACGCCAGCCTTGACGTCCCGCATATAACCGAGGAGAGCCCCTTTGATATTGCCCGTTTCGGCGAGAAAATTCTTAGAAAACTTAGGTGGATGCTCGGTCAACCCNNAAGATGTCGTTGATCACTAGAACCTGGGCATCCGGGGCGCGGCCCGCTCCTATGCCAATGGTTGGCGCGTCAAGGGCTCGAGTAATGGCCTCAGCCAAAGAGGCCGGCACGCACTCCAGCAAGACGATGTCCGCGCCCGCCTGCTCAAGGATTTTGGCATCTTCGAGCAGGGTCGCGGCGCTTTCCGGCGTGCGCCCCTGTACGCGGAACCCGCCGAACTTGTTGACCGACTGGGGGGTCAGCCCTAAATGAGCGCATACCGGAATACCGCGTTCCGCCAACATGGTCACTGTGCTGGCCAGCCACCGACCGCCCTCAATCTTCACCATATGGGCTCCGGCCTGCATGACTCGGGTCGCATTTAGCATGGCTTGCTCAGGAACCGCATAAGTCATGAAGGGTAGATCGCCAATGATGAGGGATCGCTCATTGCCGCGCGCCACCGCCTCAATGTGGTAAATCATCTGCTCCATAGTTACGGGAATAGTGCTGTCGTAACCGAGCACGGTCATGCCGAGGCTATCGCCAACCAGGACGACTTCAATCCCGCATTTTTGAGCCATCGAGGCCATGGGCGCGTCATACAGCGATACTGTGACGAACTTTTCCTTTAGCTTTTTCAGCTTCTTTAGGGTTTGAATGGTGACCTTTTTGTCGAGGCCGGAGGCTTCGGAAGCTGTGTAAACCATAGAAATCCTCTGTGCCTGAGTGGTCGTGCCGAATCTCAGAATGTAGGCTGCGGATTGTAATAGTGCCGCCCGTGGGAAATGTTCAACATATACCGAATCAAGTTGTTGTAGTCACCGATATTGTTGACCCAATCGATATCCGCAGCATTGACGATCAAGAGCGGCGTGCTCTCGTAAAAGTGGAAAAATCGTGCGTAAGCGGTGTTCAGCCGATCGAGATATTCCCGAGTGATCGTCTGCTCGGAGGGGATGCCACGCCGATGGATTCGTTCCAGTAGTACGTTGGCCGGTGCCTGCAGATACACCACCAGGTCCGGCTGAGGCACGTCCAGAGTCAAATGCTGGTAGACCTGCTCGTAGAGGGCTAATTCGTCCGTATCGAGAGTAACCTCGGCAAACAGCCGATCCTTGGCGATCAAGAAGTCAGCAATGTGAGTTTCGGCAAACAAATCTTTTTGCCGCAATTGCTGTAATTGCTGCGCGCGCTGCATTAGGAAAAACAACTGAGTGGGCAGCGCAGCGTTTTTTTCGCCGGCGTAAAAGCGCGGCAAAAACGGGTTGACATCCGCTTGCTCCAATAGAGTGTCACACGCGAGATTTTCGGCTAGAAGCTTGGCTAAAGTCGTTTTTCCGACGCCTATAGGTCCTTCAATCACCAACAGGCGTGGCAGCTGGGTGTTGCCAAGATCGGAGCGATTCAGGCGGCGTTGATCCACTGGATTTTTCCTCAGCTCTGCAGTTTTACCAAGCCGGTACTGTTACATTGCAGAAGTATTTCGTCTAGCGCGCTGCCGTCCGGCAGCCGGAGGTCCGGCTGGAGATCTCGGAGCGGAACGAGCACGAAATCGCGCTGCGCCAAATAGGGATGAGGTACTGTCAGGCGGGGACCAGCCAAGATCAAATCGTCTATCAGCAAAATATCGAGGTCGAGGGTGCGCGGTCCCCAGTGTTCGTTTCGCACTCGTTTCTGATTTGCTTCGATCGCTTGTAATGCGTCGAGTAGCTGTAGGGGACTTAATGCCGTGGCCAGCTTCGCCACCGCATTTACGTNNACGCTGGCCCGACGGCCCGGCTCCGGTAGAGCGCCGATATCGTCAAGCACTGCGTCAAGGGTAGCTGGTGCATGCTTTGATACGCGGTACGCACCTGAAGAACGGGATCGTCCAGATTGCTGCCCAGTCCCACATAAACGGTGTGCTGGACCATATCAGGACGGGGTGGGTGGGGTTTGCGCGGGCTTGTGGCGCCGCCGTGGGCGGCGCTGGCGCTGA
>DJFO01000032.1 GCA_002432555.1 Marinagarivorans sp. UBA5870 | reverse complement strand
GCTTGGCACAACTGTGCAAAAGCGACCGGCAGGAGGCAACGGCAAAAACGAGCTGCAAACGGTTCTTTGATCGTGTCACTTCAAAGGAATGGATTCAACGAGCGGGAGATTATGAGCAACTGGCGGATCTGACCATTCGCTTCAAATTTGACGGTGAGGAAAATTTTAACCCCGTGGAAGGCCTGAGCAGCCCGGACGGTAACATCGTTATGTTGCCGGTGCATCCCGCCAGTGGGGCCACCCTCCTCATAGGTATGCGGCCGGCACACGACCTCGAAGATAAGCTCAGACAAAGCGGTTTCGATTGGAATGCGATACTAAAAGTATTTCCAGACGACGTCCTTAGCCGAAANNAACGGAACCTGGAAAACTGTTCAATCAGGGATTGGCAGTGGTGCGATCAAGTTGAGAAAAAAATCGTTCCAAACAGACGGCAGTGCGACGCTTATGCAATCGGAGTTTTCCTGCCGACCGTCCGATTCGGCGTGCTTGATCAGCGCGGTACAAACAGCACAGCTCATCAAGCCATTCACCACGTCCGACTCCTTCCTGGTGTCCCCTTGGGGCACAATCGCATTCAATTCACGCGATCAAATGCTGCACGGTATCGCCAGTGGTGACGGAGAATTCATAGTGGCGACCGCCGATTCAGCGAGAAAGACGGGTCTGCAGGCCATGTACCTGATGACTAAGCGTGGCTCTGATCTGAGTAACACCAAGGTTGCCGGTGAATTCAACGCCTTCGCGCTGGAGGATTTTTACAGCTCCGACGGGCAGATGCGCTCTGCAGTGGTCGAGGGCAGTTTAGTCTTGGATGGTGACACCTGGTTGTTTTCCGCAGGCACCGACTCGAGCGTGATCCGTCAAGAATGCGTAGGCGACAAGGAACACTGCTTCGTGGGCGTATCCAATTTTGTTGCCGCCGGGAATGCCACCGGTCAATATGAGGTGCAAGGAGATGGATCCATGACCATGGATGGCATAGCGATAGACGGCAATCCGCGGTTCTTCAGCGGTAATGTATCGAGCAACGGCAAAATTATTGTTTTGCGCCGAATTGAGAACAATATCAACTGCGATTTTTTCTGCAAAGGATCACAGAGCGTCAGGTCGCTGATAGTAGCGGTGAAACGCGATTAACCATCTATTTGCTAGGAGATAATTCATGCTGTACATGCAAGCTGTTAGATTTACCCTCACATTCTTTTTTACTGTGCTGCCGCCCTGCTTGCTGATAGATTCAGCGGCCGCCTCCGGACATTTAGATTCGCCAAGGCTCACCCTGGATCCCGGAGCGGACATCAGCTCCGTCTATGCTTTTCGCAGTTGGGCCGACGATTCCAAAGTGGTTGTAATAATGAATGTCGTTCCCAGTCAGGAGCCGGGGGACGCGCCTATGTACCACATCTTCGATGACAGTGTGCTGCACAAGCTGCATTTGGATATAGATGCGGACAATGACGCGGACGATATCACGTTTGCATTTTCGTTCTCTACGCAAATCATTCCAGCACTGGGCGAATATTCTTTTATTCAGTCCTACCTGGGTCATCCCGACATCCCTTTGCCGGAACTGCAGGGCATAACGGCCCTTTCCGGTCCGAATTCTGCGGGGATGACGGTCAGGCAAATCCTTTCGGTCAGTGAAACTCGTGGGAAAAATCGATCGAAGAAACTCTTTCGCGGGCAACCCTTAGTTGCGGTACCTCCCTACGTGGGCACGCAGACCATGCCAAATTACGAGGATTTGGCAGCACAGGGCATCTACAAAGATCGAGAAACGGGTATACGTTTGTTTGCTGGCCAGCGCGCCGAGACTTTTTATGCCGACATTAATGGGCTCTTCGATACNNCCCGCCGCTGTACACAGAGGAACAAGATTCGAACGATGCGGCGAACCCCTTCGGGATTAACCGTTATGCCGGCACCAATGTCAACAGCATCGCTTTAGAAATTCCCATCAAATATATCACGCGTGATAATCGCTCTGCCGAAACCACCCAGTTTCCCCATATAGGTGTATATGCCTCGACTCAGCGGCGCAGGACCACGATTTTACAGGAGGGTGGCTTGCCACCAAAGCGGGTGGGGCCCTACGTACAAGTGGACCGGATGGGCAATCCCATGGTGAGTCTCTTTTTCATGGATACCTCGGTCAAAGATAGGTTCTCCGCAGGCGCTCCCGAACGAGATGTCCAGTTTCTCGATATTTTCCTCGATCCCAATCCGCCGCGCTATCCGACCACACCCTACGTCTTCAAGATTCCCTCGCCGCCGCCACCGCGCTGGGAGTTGGTGGATATGTTTCTTATGTATCCCAGCCAGGCAGGTTCTATGTGCCGGAACGGGTGCGCCGATCTCCTGCGTTTGGACTTGCGGGTACCGCCGACTCCACCAGAACAGCAGAGCCGCATGGGAGCTTATCTCGGCGGTGATCCCGCCGGCGTGCCGAACGGGCTGCGGCCCAACGATGACACGCTGGATTTCATCGTCCGCACGATTGGTGGTCCCGCGCCTATAGCGTTTCGCATTGCGGACGGAGTGAATTTTGCCGAGGGCATGCCAGGTGCCGGCACCGGCGACGGCCCCGGTTACGGCTGGGTCAAAGGCAATCGGCTGGATGTGACCAGCAATGGAATCGCAAAGGAATTTCCGTTTTTGCCGACCCCGCATAACGGACATACACACTCGCACAGTCATTAAAATCCATTCCGAGACCAGCCGTATTTTTGTCGCTGAGCCTATACAGTCAAAGGAGTCAAAAAGGTGGTTAATCGCATTTCTCTATCTGGACTATCCCTCATCGGGTTGCTGATGCCGACTATGCTGCTGACGCCATCGGCGTTCGCCGAGAGTGTCAAAGGTTTTCCATTTGACCATCATCTGAACCGGGCCGATGTGCTTGAACTGCCTGCGGCTGAGGTCGTCAGGCTGGGGCGGGCAATATTCGAGGCTGAATATACCAAACAAGACGGCGTCGGGGCGAATTTGGCGCTCGATGAAGACGTGACCATCAGGTACACCCGCATGCCGCGAATGGATCTCCCCGGATTCGCAGCGAATCCGACGCGCATCAGCGGTCCAAACGCGCAGAGCTGCCTCGCGTGCCACAACGTTCCATTTGCTGCGGGGGCGGGGGACGTCGCAGACAATGAAATTCGGGATCCGCACCGCACCGGCGACCCGGCGCAATATATTCAGCGAAATCCCCTGCCTCTTTTTGGCAGCGGCGCTCTGCAGCTTTTGGCCGAGCAGGTGACACGCGAACTCGCATCAGTCAAAACCGATGCTCTGCGGCAGGCTGCAACTTTGCAACAGCCGGTCTCGGTGGAGCTAGTTACCTCGAACGGAGTCAACTACGGGAAACTTACCGTATCGCCGGAAGGCGATGTCGATGTCCGAGAAATCAAAGGAATCGATTCGGATTTGATTTTGCGACCTTACCTGTGGAAGGGCGGCTTTGTCACGTTCCTTCGTCCGCTCGTTGGTTTGGGAATGGATCTCGAATTGGGAATTCAAGCCGAAGAAGCGGTTGCGGACATGGACTTCGATTTCGACGGTGTTACCAATGAGTTGTCGGTCGGTGATGTCACTGCCGCAACCGCTTACGTCGCCACCTTGCCACGCCCCGTGACCCAGTTGGAACTCAGCGAATATCTCGCTGGAGAATTCCGCTTATCCCTGTTCGAAAAGAAAACCATTGAGCGCGGAGAGAGTTTGTTCAATGCGGTTGGCTGTGCGGATTGCCATAAACCGGCCCTGCAGTTGCTCGATCCCGTCTTTCGGGATCCCTCTCCCAATCCCGCCCACCGGTTTCCCTTGCTGCTGACCGGTATGGATCCCGTTCAAGTGGGGCTTGATCCTAAGAATCCATTGGCGATTGACCTGGCGATGAATCCCCAAATCGGGCGCGTGAAAAACGACAAATATTGCCGCAGCGGCAGAAAATTCGCCGCCCAGCAACAGTTCTGTTTTCTGCAGTACGAGACCGCAAAAGGTGGTGGACTGACGATCCGGCTGTATGGCGATTTAAAACGGCACGACATGGGCCCCGGACTGGCTGAAAGTGTCGACGATATAGGCACCGGTAAGTCAGTCTGGAAAACCCGGGAACTCTGGGGCGTCGGAAGTACCGGGCCTTGGTTGCATGACGGTCGCGCTTCAACGCTTGAGGAGGCGATCCTGTGGCATGGAGGCGACTCGCAATATTCTCGAGATGCTTATGCAAGTCTACCGGAGGTTAAACGGCAGAGTATCGTGCGGTTTCTGCAAAATTTAATTCTCTTTCGGCCAAAGTACCACAAATCATAATTCCCTTCGGAATTAGGAGTCCTAGCATGGTTTTTTATCAGCGTCATTTTGCTCAGCTGTCCCTCTTGGCGGCGGTATTGGTGTCCGGCAGCATACAGGCCCACGGACAGAACTATCCTCCAATGGAAATACGGAATTTCAACATCACTACTCAGGGCCCGCCTTGGCCGCCGTCTACGCTAGTCGACAAGAGCGGCAATTTCGTGGTCGTCGGTACGGTGATCACTCAGGATGCGGCTGGCGGTATCAAAACTGTACCCAATGGGGCCGCCTTGGTTTCCAAGGACACGGTTCCGCCGTTGAATGCCCAGGGTAAAGAGGATTTCTCCAATCCCTTTGCGGCACCCTACACCATAATTCGCAACTTGGATCTGTCCCGCGGCAGTCGCGATCGGAAGATCGAATTGTTTACGCCGTCGTTCGGTCCGTTTACGGGAAGTTGGGGTGGAGGACCCCGAATTCCGATGGAAGGGGCGAGCAAATACAACTTAAATATGATTCCGACTCCCTGTCCGGAAATATTTCCATCGGAATCCCAAAAGACGAGCTTTACCCGGCCGAGCTTTCCGCTTCAGCAATACCCAATTCTGGGATTTCAGGGGGACGACCTTGAATACGACGTTGACTCCGGTGAGCCCTATGACCCTATGACCGCCTCCGGGCCGGGATGCGAAATGGGCTGCCCGGGGGAAACAGACGTAGACTTTCGTTCAGACAAGCCCATCACTCTGGGGGATTGGCTGAGCGCCAAGGGAAAATTCGGTGTCAGGCTGAGTGATTACAGCAAAAGAGCCGGCGGCTACAAGTCCGCGGTTTTCAAACTACAGTTTGAACGTTTATTGCCGCATTCGGTGTACACCGCCTGGGCGGTTAAACAGCGAGTTTTTAGTCAAGGGCGGTTTCCCGGCCCTCTCGGCGTGCCCAGCATTTTCGTTACCGACAAGTTCGGTAACGCCGAGCTGGAAGTAAAGTTGCCGAACCCATTCCCGGCGCGCGACCTTGATGACGAAGGCTTGCGATTGATCGGTATCGAAATTTCCTATCACCCGGACGCCCAAAATTGGGGCGCGTGCGGTGAGCGTTTTGGAGTGGGATACAGAGTGTTTAACTGGTTTGATATGAAACCGGATGGCAGCCGGGATTTTGACACGCTTGTTACGGTTCCTTAGCGCTGGCGCTTTCTCCTCACCACCCAGATCNNAAAATCGGCCCATGGGCCGATTTTCCTTTTCTAGGCGTCTGGAGCGTCACGCTCGCGAAATTCAGATTGACGGCTTAAGGTCATGTTATATACTGGCCGGTATGTTACATACTAACCAGTAGGTTTCCATTGAGTCCCCCCAGGCGCGACAGGACCCAGGCTAAACGTCTGTTGTTGGAGTCCGCGCGCAAACTTGTTGTCTCCAAGGGGTTTGGTTCAAGCACTGTCGACGAAGTCTGTGAATCGGCGGGTTTTACCAAAGGGNNACAAAAGGGAAGTGATCCTCAGCTTGCTGGATCAGCAGATAGAACTTCTCTCCACGCTGAGAGATGCGCCCTTTATGAAGTTCGATGAACCAATCAGACGTTTCAATGGATATATTGATGCAATCGTGGGCATGTACATTCACCCAATTGAGGATTCCTGCATCGTCGGTATGCTGAGCGAGGAGCTGGCCGACACGGATAATTTGATTAAAAATAAGTGCGGCGATATTTTCATTCGATGGACGTCATTTGTTGAGTCTCTCTTACGTGAGATCGATCGGGAATTTCCCTTTGGCACCTCTGGAAACATCCATGACCTCGCGGTTCTTTTTGTCACAACTTTCGAAGGAGCGGTAATACTGGGGCGCGCAACGGGAAGCACCGATCCCCTAAGGAAAAGTCTGAACCTTTATAGAGAGCTAGGGATCCTCTGATTAAGTC
>DJFO01000095.1 GCA_002432555.1 Marinagarivorans sp. UBA5870 | reverse complement strand
GCCGCCGCCGGTCAAGTCGAGGATGTTTCCGCTCAAGGGTTGCAGGGTGCCAAAATAACCCGTCAAATCCCGCGATTGTAGCGTCAGGCCGAAATTCTGCGGATTGAATTTAAGAATATCTATGCTGCCGCCGCGACCGCCGTCCACCAGGATGCTGAGGGTTTCGCCACCTTCACCGTCGGGGCGGACTATATAGAGGGTATTGTTCAGCGGCAGGCCGTCGGAGAGGGCATGGTAATAAACGTTGGAGTAAACGGAGTCGCGGTAGAGGGTGGTACCGGATAAATCGAGTGCGCCGGCGCCGGCGGTGTGTTCGAGATGAATTCGATTGAGACCGTGAGGATCGAAGATTGTGCTGCGATTTTGCGTGTAGCGGAAGTTGTATGAGTCGTTATCTGCCCCGCCCTCCAAGAAGTCGTCGCCCGCTCCGCCCGAAAAAAAATCCTCTCCAGCACCCCCGAACAGATAGTCGGCACCCGCCGCCCCTTCAAGAACGTCATTGCTGTTATTGCCGAAATCAAATACCCGAGTGGCGCGCAAACCGAGGTCGAAGCCGTCGACCAGTAGTCGGTAGGGATCATCACCAGACCGGTCAATCAATTCAATATCCGTGTCAAACGGCAGGGCAAGAGATAAACCGAAGACGGCGGGGTAGTTGAGCTTGCCATCCGTCTGCCCTGACGCTCCATAAGCGCGCTCGAAGGTGAGGAAACTGGCACGTTTTTCAAGCCACTCGGTCGACAAAGCTCCAATGCCGGTCGCTGAATCATAGAGGGATAGATCTTCCTGATACGCGGGTTTCTCGATCACCAACGGCGATAGAGCCATCAGGGAATTTCGTACGTGGATATCGCCGGCGGCGAGTTCCGCTATCGCATCTCGACTATTCGGCAGCAGATAAGCGACGGGCGTTTGCGATTCGGCTGGCGAAAGACTTCCAAGAACATCGGCAGCTCGGACTGCAAATTCCTCAGCGAGCTCCCGCCGTCTTGTTCCATTCATGGTGGATTCGATCCATTGCAAGATCTGGTCNNAAGCCGGCCGTATTCTCGCGCGGGCTCGGGCAATAAGCCGCTGAGGTTTTTTGCCAACAGGGCTGAAAACACGCTCGAAAAACTCGCAAATGAATCGCTCTCGGTCGCCAGCACCCAAACAGTGCTGAGGCTTATTCCAATGTTTGTGAGTATCTGCCAGCCGAACTCCGTCGCCGTAGTATCAAATTCTTCCCCTCTTCTTTCCCATACAGCTGTGCTCCAGGCGGTAGCGTAGCTGTGGTAGGCAAAGAGCACGTTTTTTANNTTCTGTTACAGATTCGACATCGTCACCTGCAGTCAAAAGCCGGCCGGTTTGATTCGAGGCGAACACGCTGAACAGCAGCGTGCCCGCCCAGGCACTGTTTGTTTGCCCCCCTGCGGTATCATCGGCCGCGAGCCCTTCAAAGAGTTTCTCTCCTACACCAAGCGCATCCCGATCCGCAATTTCCGCAATACCGGGGAAGAGGTAGGAGCCGTCAGGTTGAGCTCTGCGAGGGTCCAGGATATCGTCCAGAGCGTTTTCGGCCACTTGATTTGATGCCATTTGCATCAGTGAGTCGCTGTATTCGACGCCTCTCAATGCCATTTGCGTTTGACTGTAAATTCGGATCACGCGGGAGAAAATGCCCCTGTTCGCATTGGCTTCGGTTGCGCCCCAGAACCAAAGCCACACGTCACTGCCTCCTGGAAGAATCGACGATATGTATTCATACGCATCGCTGAAATTGCCCGAGGAATTGGGTCCGCGTTCAGCAAATTCCCTTATTTTTGCAACCTGCTCTGCAGTAATTAAAATCTCCGCCATGATTTTCTCCTTATTGCGCGATTATTGAGGTAACCAGTTCAACCACATCTAAATGAATTTTCTGCCAATGTGGCAGTAATTCTCTCGGCAGGTAGTACCAAACTTGCAAATCGTTTTCGATAACAAAAATACATCGGCAGCTGCTTGGTTCCTTGCCGGGCAGACCCCTGCAGCCGTACTGGATGCGATTGCCAAGAGGCGTTCGAGCACTTTCATCCTTCGGCCAATAAACCACATAGTTCCATCCCCCGTTGTCTCTTGGTCTGCGATATTCTATCAATCCGCCGTCAGAAATCTCCTTCACGTTTGCATCAGGCTCGTTTGGCAGGGGGGTGTCCTTTGCTTCGTATCCTTTTCGCAACTCGATTGAAACCCGATTCAATACTTCTCGCTGCTCTAGCTCGGGATAGCGCAACCCAAGAAGAATAGTGTCGGCTTTGCCACTTTCTATTTCTTGTTGATTTGTTCGAGGCGTAAATGAGATGTGGGGCGGAATCCGCAATCGAGTCGTCCCGACAGTGATCTCCGCGATCTGGCCTTCAACTACGCCGTGCGCAGCCTTATGTTCCGGAGTATTCGAAGGCGGCCGGCCTTCGCGCGGGTAATACCAGAAGGCTAGCCCCGCGATGATCGCCATCAACAGAATGATTTCTTTAAGCTTCATGAATATTTCCCGTGTCGGAGAGTCTTGTGCCGAATCGATGGAGCCCGGCAGTCCGATTATCGTTGTGCCTGCGATGGTTAGTCATAGAGGCTCCGCCTGCCCGTTGGAAGATGCAGCAACTGGCAAAACCTACTCCCCTCAGATCCATTCCATATCGACTGTAGATCCTGATCATTCTGTATACGCAAGGGTTCAATCATAACCCCATTTCATCACTATCGCAGCTGCCATTAGCGCCAACGAAAGCCACCAGAGAATAAAAAGATGCCCGCCCCAAGCGGCTGTGATCACCATCGCTGTCCCAATGAGGATTGCCCAAATGGTCGCGATAATTGTGCTGGCAAATAATAAAGCCGTCGACGCTGTGATCAGTGAATAATATTGGCGGAATCGCAATGCGCACCACACGTATGCAATGTTCGAAAAAGGAAGCAGCAGGCTGCAGAGGAAGAGAATGGTCCCTAGTGGATCCTCGGCCAATTCAGCAATTGCTCTGTATTTACCCCTTTCGATATCGGATAAAGAGGAAAATCCAGCGAGAGATAGGA
>DJFO01000085.1:11537-17697 GCA_002432555.1 Marinagarivorans sp. UBA5870 | reverse complement strand
ACATCGTCCTCTACGCAGTAGCCTGCACCATGTATCTCATTTGCGGCTACGAGCTGATGTATGGCGGCGGCTGGTTCCTCACCGGTCTCGCCCTGGACGGCGCCGAGTCCGCCGACACCCTGACCGAAGCGGTATATGCCGAGTTCAAGGGCGAAGGCGCGAATGCCTATTCCAACGCAGCCGATTTCTTCTTTCAGGTCGTGTTTGTCGCAACCGCCATGTCGATTGTTTCGGGGGCGGTCGCGGAACGTATGAAGCTGTGGGCATTCTTGTTGTTTGCCGTCGTTATGACGGGCTTTATTTACCCCATGGAAGGCCGCTGGACTTGGGGTAAACAGGAAGTTTTTGGGCTCTACGCCCTCAGCTTTAGTGACTTCGCCGGGTCGGGCATTGTGCATCTCGCCGGCGCGAGCGCCGCTCTCGCGGGAGTTCTGGTGCTGGGGCCACGGCGGGGAAAGTACGGCGCGAACGGTGCGATCAACGCAATTCCCGGTGCAAACCTCCCCCTTGCGACCCTCGGCACATTTATTTTGTGGATGGGATGGTTCGGATTTAACGGAGGTTCTGTCTTATCACTGGATTCGATCAGCGCCGCTAACCAAGTCGCAATGGTGTTCGTCAACACTAACGCCGCCGCTTGCGGCGGTTTGATAGCGGCGCTTTCCCTCGCCCGAATCCTCTTTGGCAAGGCGGATCTGACGATGGCCCTGAATGGTGCTCTCGCCGGACTGGTCGCGATAACCGCGGAGCCCTCGCACCCGGTTCCGGCTCTCGCCACACTCATAGGCGCGGTCGGTGGATTGCTGGTGGTCACGAGCGTATTGGTTCTCGACAAGCTGAGGATCGACGATCCGGTCGGCGCCGTCTCCGTGCATGGCGTCGGCGGCCTGTGGGGAATCTTCGCGGTGCTCTTAACTAACGGGCAGGCCACTTTCTGGGGCCAGCTCCAAGGTGCCCTGACGATCTTCGGCTGGGTCTTTACGCTCTCCCTGATCACCTGGTTGGCCATCAAGGCTGTGTTTGGAATTCGTGTGACCGAGGAAGAGGAATTCGAAGGCGTGGATATCTCGGAATGCGGAATGGAAGCCTACCCCGAATTCACCATCGTTAAATAGTTTACAGCACGTCTATTTAGCGCTTACGGCCTCGGTCCACCACCGAGGCTTTTTTCTATCCGGCTGGTTTAGCTACTGCACGCAGGTGCAGCGGGCAGCCGGCGCCCGCTGTAATTTCCCCGAGGAATGTTATACATTGGCGCTCGCTGGCCGCAGCGATTAATCGTCTGCCACGGCTACTTCTCTATCGCTAAAATCAGGACAAAATCATGAAACTCATTACCGCCGTAATCAAGCCGTTCCGCCTGGATGATGTGCGCAATGCTCTTTCGGACGTGGGGGTACAGGGAATGACTGTAACGGAGGTAAAAGGTTTTGGACGGCAGAAGGGTCATACGGAACTCTATAGGGGCGCCGAGTATGTTGTGGATTTTTTGCCCAAGGTCAAGTTGGAAATGGCCGTGGCGGACGATATGGTCGAACCCGCGGTGGAAGCGATTACCAAGGCTGCGAAAACGGGCAAGATCGGTGACGGCAAAATTTTTATTCAGTCACTGAGCGAAGTTGTGCGCATTCGCACAGGCGAAACCGGACCCGACGCGGTCTGATCTGGTTCGTACCGTAGCGTTCGGTCGTCTGCGCCAGGCTCGCGGCCCCTTCGGTCAAATCGGAATAATAAGCAAGCTGCAGTCCAATCATTCTAAATAACCTGGCGTCCATGCGTTTCGAAAATTTAGAACAAAAAATACTAAAAAAAACCGGATTTTCTTGATGACGCCGAAAACCTGCTGAACTATAAATACACACATTCGAAACTGGGCAGCGGCCGGTCCAAACGCAAATTTGGTCCGGCCATTGCCTAAAAAATAATTGTGTGGGTTCCTTGCAAGAGAGAAAAAGTGAGGATTTTATGAGCGAAGAAAACGAAATCGAAGAAAACGAAGAAGAAATTGAAGCGGAGGAGATAGCGGACGAGGAAGAAGAGGCCGGAACTTTCACCGCCGCTCCAGCCGTTGAAGCTGTCGTAGAGGAGTCCGTCGCTGCGCGAGAAGCGCTGCGCATGCAGATTCAAAATGATGTCGAAGCGTTTTTGGCAAGAGGCGGCGTCATCAATGAAATTCCGCCCAACGTTGTCTCGGATCCGCCGCGCAAGCCCCAAAGCAATTATGGTGGCCAACCCATCTAATACAATGCAGGCCCCCGGGGTTCTCCCCGGGGTTGCCCGTGCGTTGTCAGGTCAAATACCGAGGTATCAGCCGGTTCAACACTTCCGCGATGTGAGTGAGAAACAGGGTCCCCATGCCCGCCTGGTAATGTTTGGGATCCTCGTGCCCGACCGCCAAAATTCCGAGTAGATCATGGTAATAAAGCGGCACCATTGCCGCAGATCCGATCTTGCCGTGGTCCCGGTCAAATAAAAAACCCACCTCTTCCTTACTAAAACCGCCACTGACGGCGCGACTGGCAGTGAGATGGCGGCCCAAATAAATGCGGGCATCGTCCTCGCTGACCACCCTCAGGTTGCAGCTCTGGGCGGCCTTGCGGAACAGAATCAGGCGCGTCACCGGAATATTGAATTCCTTATCGAAGCTGTAATAAAGCGCGTCGACTATGTCTCCCAGCTCGTTGCATTCCAATAGCGCTAAGACAAGCCGCTTGCTCCGCTCAAAGAGGCGATCGTTCTGGCGAGCATTTTCCAGCAGCTGATTGAGTCGGTGGCGCAGTTCGGTATTGCGCTCACGCAGGGCGGAAACCTGTTTTTCGATTAAGGACACGGCGCGCCCACTCGGGTGGTGCAAACGCAGATCCCGCAGCACATCCGCATGTCGATCAAAAAAGTTGGGATGCTCTGCCAGATACTCAGCAATCCTGGCTTCGTCGAGGATCTCGTCGCGATTCGCACTCATAGGTTTATCTGGCCGTGAAAAACGGTAGTCGCCGGGCCGGTCATAAGCACCGGGTGGCCTTCTCCCTGCCAGCGGATTAGCAGATCGCCCCCGGGTAGATGAACTTTGACTTCGTCCCCAAGCAGACTGCGCAAACGACCGGCCACCACCGCCGCACAGGCGCCGGTACCGCAGGCGAGGGTCTCGCCAGCGCCACGTTCATACACCCGCACGCGAACTTCGTGTTGGTTGAGGACTTCCATAAATCCCGCATTTACCCTCTGGGGAAACGCGGAATGTTTCTCCACCTGAGCACCTATGCCGGGCACATCAAATTGAGCCACATTGTCCACGAGGGTCACGGCGTGGGGGTTGCCCATGGAGACTGCCGAAATTTCCAGGACCTGTTCGCCGACCTGGAGCGAATACACGATTGATTGCGCCGGGGCAAGGAAGGGAATGCTGGCGGGCGCCAGGCGAGGGACGCCCATGTCGACGGTGACCCGGCTCTCGGATTGGACGTGGAGTACGAGGAGGCCACCCGCGGTCTCGGCGCGAATGATGCGTTTGCCGGTCAGCTTCCGCTGCCGGACGAACACCGCGAAACAGCGCGCACCGTTACCGCAGTTTTCCACTTCGCTGCCGTCGTGATTAAAAATACGATAGCGGAAATCCGCTTCCGGACTGGTTGGCGGCTCCACCACCAACAACTGGTCGCAACCGATGCCGAAATGACGGTCCGCCAAGCGGCGCACCCGCTCAGGCGTCAGCACGATTTTCTGGCTGATGGCATCGAGCATTACAAAGTCGTTGCCGAGGCCATGCATTTTGGTGAAACGAATTTTCATCGCGGTCAGCCTTCCGGCAGCGCCGATTCCAACGCGAGCAAATCGGCGATGGTTTCCCTGCGTCGCACCGTAAAGGTTCGGTTGCCGTCCACCATCACCTCCGCCGCGCGGCCCCGGGTGTTGTAATTCGAGCTCATCACGAACCCGTAGGCGCCGCTGGACTTCATGGCGAGTAGATCGCCCTCCTTCAGGCCGAGCTGACGCTCCTTGGCGAGAAAATCGCCGGTCTCGCACACGGGCCCGACAATATCCCAGGTCTGACTCTCCGCGCTCGGTGCCGCCACCGGAACTATCTCCTGCCAGGCTTGATAGAGCGCCGGGCGGATAATATCGTTCATGGCTGCATCCACGATCGCGAAATTTTTGTGGGCAGTCGGCTTTAAATACAGGACGCGCGTCAGCAGCACGCCCGCGTTAGCGACGATCGAGCGGCCGGGTTCAAACATAAGCGCGAGCGGGCGGCCGGCGATTTTCGCTTTTACCGCGCCGATATAATCCGCCGGTTCCGGCGGACTCTCCTGCCGGTAGGTGACCCCAAGGCCGCCGCCGAGATCCAAATGGTGGATGCTGATGCCCTCTCGACCCAGCTCGTCGATTAAATGCAGCAGGCGGTCCAGGGCGTCGAGAAACGGGGTCAGACTGGTCAACTGAGACCCTATGTGGCAATCGACTCCGCGGATATGGATACCGGGCAGACGACTGGCCCGACGATAAACGGCCACGGCTTCGTTGATATCGATCCCGAATTTATTCTCTTTCAGACCGGTCGAGATGTACGGGTGAGTCTTGGCGTCCACGTCCGGATTCACCCGCAGGGAAATATGGGCTACTTTGTCTTGCGAGCTTGCCACTTGCGAGAGCAATTCGAGTTCGCTCGCCGATTCCACGTTGAAACACGCAACGCCCACCTCGAGCGCCCGCGCCATTTCTTCCGCTTTTTTGCCGACGCCGGAAAAAACGATACGCGAGGGGTCGCCACCCGCGCGCAGTACCCGCTCCAATTCGCCGACCGAGACTATGTCGAATCCCGCCCCGAGACGCGCGAGCACGTTGAGTACGCCGAGATTGGAATTGGCTTTCACCGCGTAACAGATCATGCCCGGCTGGTCCCCGAGCGCCTGTGCGTAGGCTAAATAGGCGGCGGTGATGGCAGCGCGACTGTAGACATAAGTGGGTGTGCCGAATTGGGCGGCTATGTCCTGGAGGCTGACATCCTCGAAAAACAGTTGGCCGTGGCGATCGTGCAAAAAGGACATAAGGTTCTGCTACTCGTGAGGGGTGCCGGTGGGAATTAACTGCTCGGCGGGCTGCTCGGGCTGGGGCAGGGTCAGCGGACCCTTTTGCCCGCACGCCACCAGAGCGAACGCCAGCGCGACCATCAACAGCACCTTGGGCGAAATAACCACAGCCGTACCCCGTATTGTGGAAGCCAAAAACGGCAAAGTATAAGGTGCCCCTGGGCATGTCACAACTTCAGCCTCGCGGTGGGCGGGACATTAAGGTCAGGTTAATCGTCTCGGGAATGGCTTCCATAGCCGGCCGCGAGGGCGGCCCAATCGGCGGGAACAAAGTAAAAGGACGGCCGCCGGTCCTGCAGTTTGGTCAGAGACCGCAGCAGGCGCGCCAAATTTGCCACCTGCCAGGACTCGCCCGGTTGCCGCAGCTCGCCTTTATCAAAGTCGATCAGAAAAAACTGGCCGGCGGCGTCGATCAAAATATTGTTGGCGTTGAGGTCGGCGTGGTACACCCCCGCCGCGTGAAAGCGGGCGAGCAACTGCCCGAGCTCAGTCCACGACCCGGCGTCGAGGCGCCGCTGTTCGAGCACTTCCGCCAAAGTCCGGCAGTTGGGGATCGTCCGGGTAAGCAAATCGCCGCGATAAAAACCGGGGAAAACCCGGCGGCAGTGGGCGGCCACTGGCACCGGAACGGGCAGGGCTAGTTCTTGCAACCGCAGGAGCAAATGGAACTCCCGCCACATGCGCGTGTTCGTCAAACCAGCAAAGGGATACAAATCCCGGTTGAAATGCCGGACCAGCCCCCCGCGCTGGTAGTGGCGCAGCACCAGGTTCAGACCGCGGTACTGGAACATAAAGGCCGCGCCGCGCCCAAGGCGATTGATCGAGGCGTCGTCCGAGCGCGCCGCGGGCGAAAAAATAAGGCTGTCGAACTCGGCGAGCACCGCCGGATTCCACCAGTAATAACTGGAACCCTGCTGACATTCTTCAGTCGATGTCTGCTGTTTCTCAGACGCTGTCATAGAGGCCTGACGGTTGTAGTCGGTAATAGGAATTATAGAAGCGCTGGTAAATTCGGCGGCTTGACGTTCAACCCGGCCTTGCGATTGAGGCTCGGATTTTACTTGGGTATGATG
>DJFO01000085.1:0-11477 GCA_002432555.1 Marinagarivorans sp. UBA5870 | reverse complement strand
GGCGGCCGGCGGGTGGGTGCCCGCCAGCTGGTTTGAGCGGGCATTGCCGCCGCCCGCCGCGCGCGCCGCCAGGACCGGTGAGCTGCACATCGAAATCGTCAGCCACTGTTGGAACTACGCCCATTTCCTGCTTTACCAGCTGAGCTCATTGGTCCGTTTTCCGCCGCGGACGGCCCGTATCACCATGACGGTTTATTATTGTCGGGAGGATCAGCGAACCGTGGATCTGCTGAATTACTTTGCCTCCTTGCAGGTGCCGCGTGTGGAATGGAATTGGTGCGAGCTGCCGCGGCAGGCCCTGTTTCGCCGCGCGATCGGCCGCAACCAAGCGGCCTTGAACAGCCGAGCGGATTGGGTGTGGTTCACCGATTGCGATTTGATGTTTCGCGATAATTGCTTGGATGTCCTCAACCAAGCGCTGCAGGGTCGGCGCGATGCGCTGGTCTATCCGCGAGTCGAGCGCTGCACGTCCCTGCTCAGCAGCGAAGACCCCATGCTGGCGATCGACTGGCAGAATTTGCAGGTGGTGGATGTGGACACCACCCAATTTGAAGAATTTCGCCGCACCCGCGCCACCGGCCCCCTGCAGATTACGCACGGCGACGTAGCGCGTGCGTGCGGCTATTGCGCTAGCTTGAGCTACTATCAACGCCCTTCGGAAACCTGGTGTAAAGCCCATGAAGACCGCGCTTTCCGCTGGCTGTTGCGCACCCAGGGAACGCCTTTGGATATTCCGGGGGTTTACCGCATTCGCCATGTTTTCAAGGGGCGTTATACCGGCGGTGCCCTCAATACCGGCCTGCGCAGCTGGATTCGACGCGCGGCCGCGCGCTTAAAAGGCACCTGAGCAAATACTCATGGCGATGGTGTTTTGGATTTTTTCCTACAACCGCGGCGAGTTTTTGCGAAACTGCGTGAAATCCATTGAAGACTGCGCGCCGGGCAACGCCATTCGTATTTTTGATGATCACAGCAGCGATGCTGAGACACGGGCGCTGCTCGCGCAACTCGCACAGCGCTATCCGGTGCACTCTCCGCAGCCGAAGAAAAACGGTGGCACCAAGCACGGCGGACTCTATGCCAATATGCAGGCCGCTTTCGAGGCTTGCGCGGACGATGAATTAGTCTGCTTCCTTCAAGACGACACCCAACTCGTGCGTCCCGTCGAGGCGGCGGAGTTCGTGCGCATGCGCGAATACCTCGCCCACCATGGACCCTGTTTTATCCAGGGGGCGTTCCTGCGCGGCAGCAATAAAAAGCGCGACCGGTCACTCACGCGTTTTGATCCGGACAAGCGGGTTTATTTCGTCGATCGTCTGCAGCGCGCAGCGGGCGCCTTTTATTCGGACATCTGTATTTTTCACACCGGGGCCCTGCGCGCGGCCGAATGGCGATTTATTCCGCGAGAATCCTGCAACGAAGAGATGGCGCGGAAAAAACTGCGGCAAATGGCCTACTGGCCGTATCCCTTCGCCGCCTGGCTGCCCTATGTCCCGGCCTTTCGCGGCAAGACCCAAACCTTCGCCCTGCGCTGGGCGCAAAAAATCCGGCGTTGCGGCTTTTATCCCATCCACTACCTGAGCGCCGATGAAAACCGCGCTTTTCTCGCTCGCGACATCGACTGCCTGCCCTACGCCGAGGATTTTTTGTCCACTGACGTGCCGCTGCCTCAGCCTTGGATTTATTATCCCTTGCAGGGTAAATCCTGGCTCAAGCAGCTCAACGCGATCGAGCTGAAAATCCGCAAGTGGGGGTCCAGGTGAGCGCTCCGCCCTTAGTTCTTTTGACGGTTACCTGGTCCGCTGACAAAAACCATTTTGCGCTGCTGCGGCATTCCATCGAGCGCTCCCAGTTTGCCGAGGTTCCGCACCACGTGGTGGTGCAGCACGAGGACCTCGAACTATTTCGGCAATTTCCGGGCGTGGTGCTGCACTCGAGCGCGGACATACTGCCGGGGGATGTGGAACACCGCCGCCGGGCGGCGCGCGCGTGGCAGCAGCGCCTCGGGCGCCGTGCCACCAACTGGGGCGGCAGCCTTGCGCGCACCATTCATTGGCCGAGCTGGGTGCGCTACACCGGCTGGCATACGCAACAGCTGAGCAAACTGGCTTTTACGGCGCAGGCACCGAGCGATACGGTCGCGATCATGGATTCGGATCTGGTGGTGACGCCGCACGCGCAGGCGGCCGATTTTCTGTCACCGGGCAGGATCGTCTGTTACCAAAAAATCCTGAGCGGAGCCAATATTCGCGGCAAGGTATTGCATTGGCAGGAAACCGCCCATCAGTTGTTTGGCCGGGTTTTCAATAACACGGGTACTTACGACGGTTACTACGACACCCCCTTTGTCATGCACGCACCGGCACTGCGCGGGCTCATCGACCACTTGCAGCAGAACCAGCGCAAACCCTGGTGGGAACAACTGCTCGACCTGCCGCCGCGGCGTTGGTCGGAATTCGGCATCTACAAACAGTATTTGAGGGAATTTCACCGCGACGTGGAATGGCGGGATACCAGAGCGATTGGCTATTTATTTGATGCCAGTGATCCGCAGCATTTGACCGCCGAATTTCGCCGCCTGCGAGACGAGGAGCAGTGCCATTACATCACCATTCACTCCCAGAGCAGCGGGCGCCAGCTCTGGCAGGTGGATTCCTATCTGGACTTGATCAAAAACACCCTCGACCCCTAGAGCACCCCTTGCGGATGCCCGTTAACGCGCCGGCGAAGATCGATCTAAAAAGTCCGAAAGGCGCCGAAGACGAAATCGTGCGTACTGCGAGACGGGCGACCGCGAAGGTCGCCCCTACAGGGGTTTGGCTTTATCGTCCGCAACATAACCCGCTTCGATCAGCTGCCGTATGCCGAAGTCGGTCCAGTGGACCCGATTTTTTTCGTTAAATCTGCGCAGGGCCTTGTTCGCCTTGACCATCTCGGGATTTTTATAGCCGCGCGAATGATCCAGGTGCAGGCAGATCGCGTTGTAGCGCACGTGCTTGGGTTTGACTCCTAAGTTGACCAGGCGAACCCCGAATTCCCGATCGAGGCCGCCCCATTGCATGCGCTCGTCAAAACCGTTCACCGCCAGTATGTCTTTCAACCAGGCGGACGCGTTGGACCCTTTCAGATTGCAGCGCGTGGTGGTGATGGTATTGAGGACCCGCGCAAAGAATGGCGAGGCCGATATTTTAAGGGTTTTACGGCGGCGCGGCAGCCCGTTGGCGTAGAGCCAATTTTTATCGAAACACCGTCCGCTGACGATATCGTCGCGGGTGATCGTTTTGCTCGTGCTCATGGGCAATTTAAAGTAGCTGCCTGACAAATATTTGCCCGGCTCGGCTTCCCGCAGGTGGGTGGCGACAAAATCTCCGCGCGGAATGCAGTCGCCGTCACTGAAGATCACGTAATCCGCCCGCGCGTGCAGAATGGCTTTGTTGAGAATGCGGCACTTTTGAAAACCGTCGTCTTCCTGCCACACGTGCCTTATCACGAGGTCGGTCTCCCGGCGCATGGTCTCAATCAACGCGGCGGTCTCCTTTGTCGAGCCGTCATCCGCAATGATTATTTCAAAATCCTTGTGGGTCTGTTGGCTGTAACCCCACAGCACCTTGCCGAGCCATTCGGGTGAATTATAAGTTGAAAAAATGACCGAAGCTTGCATGGGTAAAGGTCCGTTAAAATCGGCGTTTGATAGACGTTTCCAGCAAATCGAGTTTGCGCAGAAGCTTAGAGCGACGCAGCGGGTGAAAAATCCAGGGCGTTTTCAGCGGGGGATCCGTCACCAGATAATCTTCGGCTACGGGAACCTTGCCAACCGGCCGGGTTTTTAATTGGGCGACTTCCGTATCCGTCATGTAGCGAAATGCATAAAGCCCGGAACGATTCCATTTTTCCGCCAAGCGAAAGGCCAAGCTCTTTTTTTTGCTGCGGTAGGCCGGCGCGTTGGGCAGCTGCATGGCGAGCGGAGCAAAGAGATAACCCATTTCGTGAAAATGGGCCTTTGCTTGGAGCTCGTTATCGTATTCCGTCTGCAGGAAACGCCAGCCAAGCTCGCGCAAACGCCGGCTGCTGGTGATGGAAATGTCGGAGTAATAAACTCCCGCCACGGCTTTTTTACTGTGGTGCCGACAGATGTAAACGCCCGAGTCGGAATCATAAACGAATCGATCGCGCGTGCGCTGTTTGGTGATACGCCGCTGGAAAACCGGCGATAGAAAGCCGGCGCGCGGGTTGCTTGCAAAATAGTCCCGCAGAAAGGTCAGATCGTCCGCGCCTATGGGCCGGATTAATTGGGCGTCGTCCTGAATAAAAAAGATCAGCTCGTCGTCCTCGGGCAGCGAATCGATTGCGCGCTGCATGTTGGTGTAGAGCGCGCCGTGCTGGCTTTTGGATGCGGTATCGCCGAGCGAGCGCACCTGGTGACGCCGTCCCACGTCCGCGAGAACAGCGAGGGTTTCCGGATCGTTGCTGTTGTCGTCGTACACAATTAAAGTCGCCCCCGGGGGGGCGCATCGCTCAAAGGAGGCGACGCAGTTTCGCAGCAGTGAACCGCGGTTGTAAGAGAAAAGGAAAAAAATCAAAGCTGCCCCTCGCTGGCAATGGGTATCTTATCGACGGCACAGAATGCCAGACCTGGACGGATCACGCTATCCGCGTGCTGATGCGTTTGCGGATCCAGCGCCGCCAGTAATCGGCCTTGAAAAACCGGTCGCGCCCGTCGCCGCGCGATCGCTCGCACGACAGGTTCGATATGCCCTCCTCCGGATGTTGCACCAGGGTGGGCACACAGACGCGGGCACCGAGTTCGGTAATGTTGCCGGGCCAGTCCGCGGTGGTGCGCACCGGGCGCGTGTGTTCCAACAGGTACTGCGCCCCCTGGCGCGAGATCAGGTAACCGGCGGTCATCCAGCACGGCAGCAGCAGGCGGTAGGAGTAAAATTGGCCGAACAGGCGGGATTTGGAAAAGCGCCAGACGTAGCTGAATCGATGGTTGAGGAGCAGCAGATCGTGACCTTCATACGCCTTGCTGGCAAGGAGCTCGACCAAGTTGCCGTCCACCGATACGTCGTCCTCCAGCACCAGGGCCCAGGCGTGGCCCTCGGCCAACATTTTTTCGTAAATCAGTGAGTGAGAAAGCGCGCAGGCGGCCTCGCCGGTGCCGAGCTTTCTACCCAGTCGGCGTTGGGCGCAGGCGAAATCGACGAGTGCCTGATACTCCTGCGACAGCCCTTGGCGGCCGTCCACCGCGGCAAATATTTCAAATGTCAGTCCGAGGGCATGGAGCTGACGCACAAGCTGCTCGCGCCGCGCGGAATCGCTGGCCAGGCTGAGTACATAAATTTTCATAGTGTCCACTGCGCGATACTAGATGTCAGGCGGCGCAGAAGTTGAATCTCCTGGCCGCTGTTGCAGACCCAGCTTCGCTTCGCCGGTTCGCTCAAACGGCCGTTCCGGCGCGCGCAAGCCGGCCGGCATTTTATCATTGTGATTCACAAAAGACTGCGTCTGTCAGCGGCTTTACTTCAGCGCCCGCACAGCGGCGCTGAGTTTGAGTTCCAAGTCGACTTTCACCCGCAGGTAGTGGCTAATTTGCAGCTCGCGGGTAGAACTCAGCTGTTCACGGCACTGGTCGAGGTCGAGATCCGTCACAAACACGGGATAACGTTCGTCGTTCTGCCGGCGGCTGAGAATGTATTGCGCCATCGCATAAAACACGTCGTGTTTGAATTGGGCCCAGGTAAATGACTGCCGCTCGCATTCGAAGTCGTACTCAAACTGGTTCTGCTCGTTGCAGCGAACCCGCGCCAGGAGTGCGAGGGGGTGGGTTTCAGTGGCCTCCGGGGAAATAACGCGCGGCATCAGGCTCAGGTGGTGTTGAGCATCTTCTCGCAACTCGTGAAATTCGATCGGGTGCACGCCAAAGTCGCTGCCCATTTCGCGGTGCTGGGGATCGTCCAGGCGGCGCAGCACCGCGCGCAGGAAGACATGGAGAGAGTGGATCGCATTGAGTTTCGGCGTGAATTCACCCTGGAATCGCACCAGGGAGCCGCGTTCGTCCACCACATAAATATCCATATAGGTCGGCTGCCGTTGAAAAAAAACGTGCATCGCCCGCGCGGAAATCCGCCGGGCGATCAACTTGATCGGGTGGTTGTGCAGGGCGTAGCTGTCCACCACGATCGGGCTGTAGCGCCGCTGCGCCTCGCCGAGATAATGCTGCAGCTGAGTGAGGTCCTTGTGGTTGAGCAGAATCAACTTCGGCCCCTGGAATTGCAGGCTGTACAAGCGGTCCGCCAGGGCGAACAGATAACGCGTCGCGGGCGGCCGGTTGCCGCTGTAATAACACGCGGCGATTTCGTGAAACCACTGGCGCACGCGCTGGGCGATGAGGGTGGTGTGCGCCGTTCCCAGGCAGTCGATTTCCAATTGAGGCGGCGCTTGGTGAGTGCCGGGCAGGCAGAGGGACAGGTAAGCCTGCATTGCCAATAGAAGGGCGTGTTTCCCGGAAAATCTTTGGCAGGTCAACTCCTGCCAGCTGTTGCGTACGAGCAAATCGATGCTCGCCACTAAGTTTTCCTCCATGCCGCCGTAACGCAATGCGTCGCTGTTGCTGCTCAGCCGGTGAACCTGGCCGCCGAAGGGTGAGGGCGTCTCCGCCGCCACGTTGATCAACATCAGCGCGTGGGTGGGAACCGCCTGCCGCTTGAACACCTCGTGGGGGGCGGGCGGCAGTGGCAGGGGCAGCCACTGTTGCAGGCGGCCGAGGGTGCGGCGCAATTGGCTCTCACTGGTGCTGGGGGCCTCGCCGGTTTCGAGCCGTACGTGGCCTTCGATAATGCGGTTGGCGTAACACCAGAACAACAGCTCCACCGGGCTGTCGGTCTGGCGCAGCAGCACTTTAGTGTCGCCCTCCCAGGCGTACACTTGCCAGACGATCGCCTCTTTGCGGGAGTCATTTTCGATCGTCTTCGCCTCCGTAAAGCCCAGGGCGGCTTCGCTGATGTCCTTGGAAATTCCCGGGTTGATCCACTCCAATTTGCCGGGGCGGCGCTCGAACGCCGCCTGCAGCTTGCGACCGAGCTCGTGCAGTTCGGTTGTGGAAATGGAGCGCGCGGCGCCGCTGCGCTGAACGAAATCCAAGAGCATCTGGTAGCTGTGGTTCAAGGCTTGAACCAGCTGGTTGCGCTCCTCTTTCACCTGGAGCGCCTTCCATGCGGAGCGCTGGTCGAGCAGTTTCAGATAATCCGCGCTCCAGCCCCACTCCTGTGTCAGGTGCCCCATGAGCTCGCGCTGCCAGGATTCGCTGCGTTGGGCCGGCGCGCGCGATAGAGTTTTGTTCACCTTGAAATACAAACACCGCCGGGCCAACTCGAGGCGGTTCTGGTCACCGTCCTCCTCGAGATACCGCGCAATCCGGCGGTTCTGGTCACCGTTCTCCTCGAGATACCGCGCAATCCGGCGGTTCTGGTCACCGTCCTCCTCGAGATACCGCGCAATCCGGCGGTATACCAGCAGGTAGGGGTCCAAATCATTGATCGGCAGGTCGCGGCCGTAGACCAGTTGCTTGTAATCGAGGGCGAGCGGCGTAATCGCCGGATAGGCGTGCACATAGGCTTCCAAGAGCAACAGCTTCAGCGCCGACTTGTAGGGTGAGCCTATGGCCTTGTACAACTGCCAGATGCCGGCGCCGATAAATTCGCCGTCGGGAATACGGGAAACAGGGCCGAAATCGAGCACGCTTTCCGGTTGGAGAAACCGCTTGTGCAGCAGCTCGCGCGCGCGCTCATCGTAGTTCGCCTCCTGGCTCGCCGGGATAAACCACCAGAGCGGCAGGCGGCCCGCCAAATGCAAAGCGGTGCGGTAGAACTCATCGAGCAGCAGAAAACGCTGGGCGCTGCCGCTGGATTCCGCGTCCAGGTTCAGCTGCGCCCCGGCGCGGAAGGCCTCGTTATCCATCAGGAAAAAGTGCACGTCCAAACGCAGGGTTTTAGCCCATTGGCTGATGCGCTGGCATTTCTGCTCCAATTCCTGCAGCGCCGCCCGCTCGAGACCGGGTTTGTGACAGAGCCAGATATCGAAATCGCTATGGCTGCTTTGGGCGAGCGTGCCGACGCTGCCCATCAAAAAGATCGCCCAAATATCATCGCCGTGATAGCCGCCGGCCAGGTGGAAACTGCGCGCAAGAGCCTTGCCGCAGTTGATTTCGGTCTTGTCCGGCTTATGACCGCAAATGCCTGCGACCGTGTTGTGGCTGACAAACCCCGGCAGCATCGGATGATTGCAGTGAAACAACAGTGGCAGTGCCGTAAGAAAATTATCCTGCTGATGGTTGAGGGACAGGCGGGTCCGCTGCAGGCGATCGGCGTTGATGCGCAGAAAGCGGCGGCGCACCTGGGTCAGGTTCTGGCGGTCGGGACTGTCGGGACTGTCGTCGGTCGTGTCGACGTCGACCGAAGGGTGAAGCTGCATAAGCGCCGCTCACAGATAGGGAACATGATCTGTGTTTGATACTAGCAGTGCGTCCTCGGACACGCCGCCCCCCGACCGGCTATAGACAAAACTGATCTATGCAATAACCTTATCCGGACGCGTGAGTGGTAAAGAGATCGTCTGAGCAGGGCGAAACGGACATTCGGCGGGCCGACTTTTCGCGGGACAGAGGTTGCAGAACAGTGGTACCTTACGGGCCCGGCGCGGCCGGTCCTCCGGGGACCCAATCCTCCGGGGACCAGACGCGAGCCGCCCCTGCGCGGGTCGACCTGCGTGGGCCAAAAAAATAATCAACAGCCAGAATCGCTGCAATCGGAGATTCCAGATGACCACGACCTTGATGTTTTACAAAAATGTTACCCCCGTCAACAAGCAGCGGCACGCCAATTGGTCCATTGTTGGTTCCGACCGCTTCGATTTTGCCAAGGGCATTCACTCCGTGCCTTTGACGGCCGTGGAATTTCCCAGCGCTGCGCCGGAGTTTGCGGTGGTGTTCGCCAAAAATAACGAAGGGGTGCTGCCCATAGCCGTGACGGGCGTGCGCGCCGGTGAAAACCTGTTCGTCGGCGCGGACGGCAAGTGGAAAGCCGAGTACGTGCCCGCTTTTGTGCGGCGTTACCCGTTTGTGTTTTCCTCCGCCGACGAGGGGAAAACCCTCACCCTGTGCCTCGATGAAGAATTTGCCGGATGCCGCCAGAACGGCGAAGGCGAACGCCTGTTCACGCCGGCCGGGGAAAATTCGACCTACCTCACCAAAGTGGTGGAATTTCTGCAGGAATACCAAAACCATTTCCGCCGCACTCAGCTGTTCTGCAAAAAACTGCAGGACCTGCAGCTGCTGGAGCCGATGGGCGCGCAATTTAAAATGCCCGATGGGCGCGAGGGTACTCTAAGCGGCTTTTTCGTGGTCAACCGAGATAAGCTCAAAAAGCTCTCGACGGAAAAACTGGCGGAACTGGTCCAGACCGACGAGTTGGAAATGATTTACCTACACCTCAATTCCCTGTCGAACCTGCGCAAAACCGTCGGGCGCGCGACGGCGCAAGAGGCGGGTGTCGCGCTGGCCTGATAGCGCGGAATAGCGCCAGACAAGCAGCGCTAAACAAAAAGTAAAAAGCCCCTTTGCTGGGGCTTTTTTTTGCCTGAGGTTTACAAATATTTCGACCAGAGGACTTTCGAGGTGCCTATAGTCGCACCCGACGAACCGCTGCAGTTGGGGCAGGCCCCGCCCGTCATATCCGGTACTTTGTCCGGGGTATAGTTGGCATTGCCCTTGGTCAGATCGACCGTGGTATTGCCGGCCAGTTTATTGTCCTTCACACCCTTGGTGCCTTGGTTGGCCGCCGAGACATAACCATACACGGCGGTCTGTCCGCCGGTGACCAGGTAATTGCCGGCGAGAACAACCCCGTATACCTCGTTGCTGGCTCCCAGATCCACATTACCCCCGGTGTAAGCCCCGTTGCCGGCCGGGTCATAACCGCCCGCCGCCACCGCAATGTTGCCGACGTCCTTTGGCGTATAGGTTTGAGTCGTCATATTGCAGAGGTTGGTCGGATACTGATCCAAAAAAGTCGTTCGATAGAGTTCCTTGGCAGTGGCTTCGCTCGTGAGAAAATGCGGTGCAATCGCCTTGCAAATGGCATTGAAGCCGGCGTAATTGACCGACTGAATGCGCATTTGGCCAGCGGTTATCACATTGCCCGTTGCCAGCACGGTGCCGTAGTTATAGCCGTTATTCAGGGTCACGTTGCCCTTGAACCAGAGAATGCCCGGCACGGCGTTTTTGCCGTCGAACTGCCAGGTTTGGGTGGAGGTGGTGTAGCTGAAGCAGGGGTTCCATTCGGAATGCCCAATACACAGCTGCAAAGCTTTGGCGGTCGGGGCAGTGCATTTGCCGGCGGCATTAAAGGTGGTGCACAAATAACTGTTGTGAGTGCCGTCGGCATAGTCGCCTACCCAATAGACGCTGCCGTTGGTGATGCCATTAATATTGTTGACGGTCACTTTGGTGCGGCTGACGCTGGCATCCCATTCAAATACGTAATTGGCGTACTGTTTTAATGTCCAGACGTCGACCACCATACGCGGAATCGTGATCGGCTGGACCTCCGCCATTTCGGTGACATTGCTGCCGGCGCTTAACTGGACCTTGGTGCCGATGCCGAGCGCCGCCGTCGTGCATGTGCCAAGACTGGAGGCGCCGCCGTTTACTTTGATACTGGTAAATTGGTTCCAGGTCGCGACGTTGCAACTCAGAGTCCCGTGGGTCACGATGGTATTCACTCGAGGAATGCCATTGATGCTCAGATTGCCCCTGGTTTGTACTTCCTGCAGGACGGTCCCGTCGCCGCCCACCGTTACGTTGCCGGAGGTTTTTACGGCGCCCACGCTGTTGTTGCTTGCGACGGACACGCTCGACCGGCTATTGATATTGCTGAAGCTGTAGGCGCCGGTGTAATTGACGGCCTGGTTCGCCCAAATAATGCCGGCACCCGCGCCGCCAGCGGTGGTGACGGTGCCGCGGGTGGTGACCTTATCTGCACGGGCCGAGCCCGTCAGGGTGACGTTGCCGTTGGAATAAATTTCTTCGACTACCACTTGGCTGTCGAGGGCGACGGTGCCGGTGGCGTTTAATATACCGATGGTCGTAATGCCGACGCTCGGCATGGCGACACTGCCTTCCACATTGATAACGGGTTTAGTACCGGCCGGATTGACAAAAGTAATTTGCCCGCCCACATCGAGGTCATCGTGAAAATCCAGCGCCGCATTGAGTTTGACGCAGCCGGGGCAGGGGTCGACTTTTTCGACGTTGTAAACGACTTCAACAGAGGAGGAAGCTTCGCCAACCGCGGCAGCGTTAACTAAAGTGGCCTTGACTCTGTAACTCGTGGTCGAAGGCGTGACTACTATTCCCTGCGCCGCCATTGTACCGTAGCCGGCAACGACTATATTTTCGGTGGCGCCATTGAGCTGGCCGATAT
>DJFO01000315.1:364-18049 GCA_002432555.1 Marinagarivorans sp. UBA5870 | reverse complement strand
GATTGATCGATCAGGCGATGGTCAAAAGCCTTCAACCGAATACGGATTTGTTGGTTTTGCATTTTGACCTCAGACTCCAAGTAGCCACCCTACCAGGCGCAATACCCCCGGTAAAAGGAGGCGCAATTGTACGGATGCACCTAAGGGGTGTCAACTTTTGACCAATCAAAAGAAAAGGGGCCCCGAAGGGCCCCTTTTGCTATACAGCGAATAACTGAACTTAGTGGCCGTGGCCTTCGACTTTCGGATTGATTTCCAGCAGCTCCACTTCAAAAACCAGCGCCGCATTGGGACCGATCTTGCCGGAAGTACCACCCTCACCGTAACCGAGTTCTGGCGGAATGTAGAGTTTGAATTTGTCGCCAACTTTCATCAGCTGCAGCGCTTCGACCCAACCCTTGATAACCCCTTTAACAGGGAAACTCACCGGTTGTCCGCGCTCGACCGAACTGTCGAACACAGTGCCGTCTACCAGGGTGCCGTGATAATGCACCTTGACAGTGTCTTCTTCCTTGGGTGACGCAGCGCCTTTTGGAGCCGCCGTCAGAACTTCATACTGCAGACCGCTCGCCGTCACTTTCACGCCTTCTTTCTTCGCATTTTCCGCCAAAAAAGTCTGTGCTTCCTTCAGGTTGGCTTCCGCGGCCACCTTGCGCTCTTCCTCGCGCTTAGTCTGCTGCTGCTCCTGGAACGACATCATGATCTGTTGCTGCTCTTCCTGCTTAATGCGTGGCTCTTTGCTGTCCAGTACATCCTGGATGGCGACAGCCATTACATCTTTTTGGAATTTCAGACCATTGGCTTCCGCCTGTTTGGCCATGTTATACCCGACGATATAGGTTACCTTTTGTTCGACCGTCTCCAGTTTGAGGTCCGCAGCGGCAGCCGGGGCCTTCTCTTCCTTTCCGCCGCAGCCGGCGGTGGCCAGGAGCACTGCCACTGTGGCGCCCAGAATGCTTGCTTTGGTTAAGTTTGGATTCTTCATAGTGTTTTCCAGTGAGCTCTTATTATGGATCGGTTCTCAGCTCTGATGGGCGAGCTATAACCCTGGGCGCCGAGATAACTAGCAGGTGCGCCATGTTAACGTAATTTTCTGGCAGTTCGCAGACTGAGAGCACATTTTTTTGTAGCAGGCAAAGCCTAGTCCGATGCGCTTAAAATTCGCTCAGAGCAACTGCAGCCCCACCGCGCCCCCGCGATAAGTGGCAGGGATCCTTCGAGTGACCCAGGCTTATACGGCCGCCTGCAAAGCTCCTGCGCTTAACGCATTTGTCACCTGCGGACGGCAGCCGCAAGCCATCTCCGCAGCGCCCATTTGCGCAATTGAACAGCAAAAATATCGCCGCTTCGAAACCGATTGAAACCATACCGCACAGCGTCGGAAACGCGGGAATTTTTAATTTGAAACGGACGTCGCCCGGTCGGCTGAAAGAAAAAATCCTTCGTTGAGCTTGCAAATCGGGCAAAAACCATACATTTTTTTATCGAAGCACGTTATTATTTTGTGCGCTGATCAATCCCTTTGTCTAACTTCACACAGGTATCTAATATGGCTGCGCCGAAAAAAAAGATGGTCGACCCGGTCCTTGACCTCGAAAAACAGATTGCCAAACTGCAAGAGCAGCTGGCAAAAGCCCGTGCAAAAAAGCTGACAAGTGCGGAAAAAGCCCTGAAGTCCGCTCAGAGCGGCGCCGCCAAAAACAAGTCGGCCTTGAGCAAAGCCAAAGACTNNGGCGGCCGCCACAGCAGCCAACAAAAAGAAAAAGAGTCCCGCTAACCAGAGCCGTGTGAAAAAAGCTCAGGCAGAAGTGGCCCAGTTGAGGGCAGCTGCAGAGGGACTGAAAGAGACTCTCGCAAGCGCCAAGGCGGATTTGGCGCAAATCAAAGGTGACAGCAAAGCCGCAGCCCCGACCAAAAGCGCGGCTTCCGACAAAAAAAGCCCCGGTAAAAAGCGCGGCCGCAAACCGAAAAACGAAGCAGCCAAAGCAGCACCCCTCAGCGCCAAGTCCTCAAGCGCAAAGAAAGATAAGAAGGCTCAAAAAAGCAAAGGGATGACCGCTACCAGTGGGAACGACTCACAACCGAAACGCCGCGGTCGGCCCAAAAAATCTTCCGCGGCAGCACCAGCGGCAGAGGAAAAAGCGGTAGCCAAATCAGCGGTTGAGNNTGCTGACACATTGCATGGCCGACACTCGCCCCATTCGTGAAGAGCAAAGCAAAAGCGGCAAAAGCGAAGAAGCCGACAGATAAAAAACCGAAACCCAGGGCCCCTGAACCAGTCGAATCGCCGTTCACCCCCGAAAGCAGCATCGAAACACCGCCGCCGGCGGCAGAGGAAGTAAAAGACTCGGTCGAAACCCCGGCTTCACCGGCCGCACCGTCCAGCCTGTTTGACAGCGAGCTTTAAGACAGCGGGGTAACCGCCGCCGGGCGCCGGATCATTTCCGCCCCGCGGCGCTGCCCTGCCCTTCAGAGGCGCCCTCGGTGGCGCTCCTTTTGCGCCGGTCAACTCGGCCGGCTTCCTCAGAACCGCACCTGATATCCGACGAACAGGTACGAGTAGTTCAAGTTATTCTTCTCATCCACATCGCGCACAGCTTCGTTGCCCAATTCCAGGCGCAATTCGGTGCTGCGCCACGGCCGATAGGTGAGCGCCAGACTTCCGCGCAGATTGGTTTGCGCCGTATCGTCAGATTTCTGCTGAGAATACTTCAACTGCATTTTCGGGGTGAGAAACACTCGGTTGCTAAACAGCCGTATGCGTTCGCTGGCATGAACCATGGTGGACGTGGACAAAGTCGTATCCGATACGCGCAGCCCAAGCGTCGCCGAGTCGTTGATGCCAAAAAAATTCGCCACAACGGCCTGTACGCCCACCGACGAATACCGATATTCGGCATCGCTCACCTCAACCGTGGACGTCAGCCCTCCGTCCTCCGTGCCGAAAATCGGCAGATCCATGCTTACGGATTGATAGGCGTCAGCCATGATGTGCAGATTCTCATCCACCTGCATCTGGTACGAAAGTGAGCCGTACTCGTACAAAGCCGTGCGCTCCAAGGCGTAGTACAGTAAGTACTCCCGATTGTATTGGTCGCGCAGATACTGCTCCAAATTCAAGTAGGGCTGCCCGAGCAGAATGTTGGTCGCGGTCAAAAACGGCGACCGCTGGCGGCCGTAATGAAGTGCGAGCTGGCTCTTGTCGTCGAAATTGTAGCTGCCCTGCCAGCGGAAAATATTCAGCTCGGCAAACTCATAGTCATAGTCCACATTGACGTAGGTGGAGAACTTGGGCGAGACATATTGGGCGCGTCCGCCGTACGCGGCGCGATCGGTCTCGTCGTACACTGTCTGTGAGGTGATATATCCCGATACCCCCCAGTTTTCATTCCAGTCAAAACTTGTCTGCAGGCTGTAAAATTGCCGGTCCATGTAATCATAGAAGTCGGAAAATTGAACCGGGACACCCGCGTTGGCGCCGACTTGCCAGCGTTGAGTCACCGGATATTTCACGGATAGCCCGTCGAAATAGTGGTACATGCCACTGTCGTAATCTTTTTGCCGGCCACCCACAAGATTCACACCTGTATCCAGATGGGTGTAGTCGAGATAAAAACGTTTGATCGCGGTTTTGTCGTCGTCGACGTGGTCGAGCATGTCCGCCAGATCGTAGCCGCTCAATCGAACCTCGAATTCGTGCTCCGGGTGACGGTAACCGCCGGTGAGGTCNNNNTATTTGCCGCCGCGCTCCATATAGTTGTAGGACTGGCCCACGAGACCACGCCAGTAATATTTGCGGTTCCGCTCTGAGTCATTCGCTTTGCGCAGCGCGCCTTTGCCGTCGTCCGCCGCCGTTTCCAAGGCGCGCAAACGCTGAGTGATCCGCCCGACCCAGGAACCCTCCGGATGGTTCGCCAACAATCCCCGGTAGGTCTGCAAGGCCAGCTCCGCATGACCGAGGCGTTCGTAGGTGAGCGCCATGAGTTCCTGCGCCCAGATCGCCACGTCCCGGTCAGACGTAAGAGAGAGCGCGGCGTAATATCCCAGCGCCTGCTGGTACTGCTGATTCATGTAAAGGGTTTTGGCCTCCGCCATCACCGCCTGCGCGCCGGCAAACTCGTCCATCTCCGCCGGGCTCAGCCAGTATCCCGGCCGCCGCTCCGCCGGCGCCGCGAACAATTGTTTATGTTCCTCCGCCGACACCGCTACCACTCGCATTCCGTTGAAGGCGCTCGCGTTGTCCTCCACGAATTTCTCGGCCTCCGCGCGAGTACGAAAAAACCCTAACTGGACCAACGGCAGCGGTTTGTTTTGCAGCAGCGTCGGCGACGTGTAAAACGCCAGGTACGAATAACGGGGCAGACGAGCGCGCACGGCGTTGACGCCACCTGCGCTGACGGGCCACTGCACGGCGAAACCGGCATTGGCGTAATCGCGATAGAGGGCGATGAACGACGATTTGTCTGCAGCCGCAGATCGCACTGCCGGCTCCTGTGCCGCTGGCTCCTGCGCCGCCGCCACGCTGGTCAGCCACAGCAGGCAAAGGGCGGCGAGAAAGGTCTTTTTTCTATTATTATCGAATTGTTTTTTCATAAAACCGAAATCCACCACCGCTAAAAAGGCACACTTGCGCCGGACTCAAACGCTGTCGTGTTGTGGCATATATTGCACTCGAGCGCACCTGTAGGAATATGGCCCGGTTCCTGCCCTCGCGCGACCACGCCGTTGTGGCACGACGAACAGGTACCCATAACAAAATCATGGTCGACCACTTCCACCGGCCGAAACGCCATGAAATTGGTGTGGCACGCGGCGCAATCGGCATTCGGTAACACGGCAATATGGTTGGGTGGCTGGTCGCTCTGATGACAACTCGCACAAGTACCTATGACGAAGTTGTGGTTGACCTGTTGCGACGGTACAGGGGCAAATGCCGTTGTGACGTGGCAAGCTTCGCACACCGGTTGGGTAAGGATATGGTCGACCGGTTGTCCGGTCGCGCGCATTCCGTCATGGCAAGTGAAACACGGCTGGGTAACGGCCTCGTGGCTGAATTGCACCGGCTGCCAACTCAAATCGGAGTGGCAGTCTCCGCAATCGTTCTGCACCGGAATATGGTCCGCCGGCTGGCCGGCCACGATAATATTGTTGTGGCAATTCTGGCAGCGGCCAAACACTTCGTGGTGGTCGACGCGCGGCACCGCCTGCCAATCCATGGTGCTGTGGCAGGCGTCGCAGCGGTCGCTTGTAAATATATGATTCACCGGTTTGGGCGTCGCATTGAAACGGCCGTTAATGCTGTGACAGGCGGTGCACTCCGTCGGAGTGCCCTCGAACTGGCCGTTGACGTGGCAGCTTTCACAGGGCACGAAATTATGGCCGCCAGTGAGTTCGAAACCCGTCTCGGCGTGATCGAATACCCTTTCCTGGGCCCATAGGGCTTCGCTCCAGCAACCCAATAACACAATCAGGCCGAGCAGCCGCAGACAATGCTGGACGAGGGGGATCATGGGCTAGTCCTGTAAGATCAGTTCGAAAAATTTGTTCTGACTGTGGCAGCGGCCGCAGTCGAGGCCAAATCCACCATTGTGGATATCCTGGTGCTCGTGACACCTGCCGCAGACGGCGGGCGTGTTGCGGGGATCTGTTCCCGGCGCATGGCAGCTTTCACAAGCGAGGTCTTTGTGCGTCCCGAGCAGCGGGTAACCCGTCCGCTCCTCATGATCGAACTGCCAGAGATTCCAGGCATTCGGCGAATGGCAGGTTTGACACTGGTCGCCCAGGGCGCCGCGATGATGATCGTCCGGTTTATGACAACTGGCGCACGCCGCCTCGGTACCGGCAAATTGATTGCCTATATGGCAGCTCTGGCAGGGCACTATGTTGTGCAGGCCGACGAGGGGGAAGTTGGTAAAGTTGTGATCGAAGCGACTGATGGTTCTCCAACCTTCAGTTACGTGGCAGGTTGCACACAGCTGCATTTCTGGATTTTTGTGCGGATCATCCGCCGCGTGACAAGCGGCGCAGTCCCGGGGCAACTCGTCCTGTAGCGCGCCTACGTGGCACTGGGTACACGCGAGTCGCTGATGATTGCCAGTCAAGGGGAAACCCGTCTCTTTGGCGTGGTCGAACCGCGCTTTATTCCAACCGACAGTGGTGTGGCAGTTGTTGCATTCCTTGCCGTTGCGCCCCAGGTGGATATCGTCGTTGGCATGGCAGCTATGGCACACCGTCGGGGTGTTTTGTTGGACGACGCCGTTGGTATGACAGGCGCGGCACGGCAGTTCCCGGTGCTGGTTGGTCAAGGGAAAGCTGGTCGTGTTGTGGTCGAATATGCGTTTATCCCACCCTTCCACCGAATGGCAAGTATCGCACTTCTCGCCGTTTTTCCCCGCGTGGGCATCGGCCGCCTTGTGGCAGCTGACACAGCTGGTTTCAGCAAATTCATATTTCTGACCGACGTGGCAGCCGCTGCAAGCGACCTCCCGGTGCATCCCCGCTAAAGGAAAATCGGTTTTCGAATGATCAAACTCGAGACGCTTCTGCCAGCCATGAGGTTCGTGGCAGCTGTCGCATTCGGTCCCCAGAGCTTCTTTATGGAAGTCGTCGTCCTTGTGGCAACTCACGCATTGGGTTTCGGCCTCACGATATTTTTTTCCCTCCTGGTGGCAGCTATTACAGGCGAGGGGGACATGTTTACCTTCGAGCGGAAATCGAGTCCAGTCATGGCTGAAAGCGTCGATCTGCATAGCAATGATGTCTGCGTCGCGGCCCAGGTGATCGGTGTGGCAAGTATTGCAGGGCTTGACGCTAGCCAAGGGTGACTGACCGTGGAATCCGCGTTTGCTTTCCCGGTCCGCGCGAATTTCGTCGTGGCAGTCCAGGCAAAGGCTGGGCATCGCAGCCTTGTCGAAGGACGCGTGGCATTTTTCGCAGTCCGCCTCAAACTCGGCGTGACCTTTGATCACTTCACCGGGCATCAACACCCGCTGTTTGATCGACATCTGCTGGGACCAGGCGGCCCCGCTGACCAGCAGACACAACAACAGCAACCAGGATGGGAATTTCATGAGCGACTTCCAAGTTAATACATATGCACCACGATCACGTGAGTGATTGCGGTGATGACCATGAGGCCGAAAATCGGCAAATGCACTACGTGCCACAGGGCAAACAAACGTTCGAACAGGTGCAGACCGGGCAGTTTATCGAGAATCGCCAGCATAATGTCGGCACAATTGTGTATATGCGCCCGCGTTTTACTGAGTTCCTCGTTCGCCTCGGGATACCGATCGTGGTGTTCCTCGATGGCCTGCAGTACCGCCCGCAGCGACTTGGCGATTGCCCGCGCGCGGCGCCGGTTGCGCAAGAGCGCGCCGAAGGTGGCGGTCTCCTGGCTAACCATCAGATCTTCGAGCGCATCGAAAATTTTCTCGATTCGCTCTTTTTGTTTATCGGTTACTGCCAGGTCGAGCAGTGCCTGGTGCAGCGTAATAAAGTCGCGGCGCACTTGGACCAGCTTGATTTTTTCGCCGTAGACGCCCGCGTGCACCCGGTTATATAAAAACCGGCCGATAAGACCGCTGGTGGCGACAGTCAAGAGGCACACCAGGGCAACCGTGCTGTTGACGGCCGACCCGAGGCTGAACCGCGCATGGAACAGAATCGCCGTGGGCGCGAGCACCCCGAGCAGCATGTGCAGTCGAAACCAGTGGCGCAGGTGGAACAGGTTGCGCAACGGCCGATAGCGCTTCCGCAAGCTGTAGGTCAGCAGCAACAAAATCATCAAACCGCCCGACAGCCCGAGAAGGTAGCCGAGTCCGCTTGAAGCGGAAATATAGTCCTGATCCCGAGTGGACCAACCCCAGCCCACGACCGCCAGCCAAGCCGCGGCAAACAACAAAATGAAAACACGGTGGGCATGCGCCAGATAGCGCCGCTTCAGAGTGTTGTCCATTTTGTCCGTACTACTTGTCGTCATACCACTTCCGCCGACCGGTCTTTACAGATCATGCAACTTGTTCAATATTAATGTTCGAGATCGATCCAACAGCGAATGGCGGGGACCNNCGGCTACAGCCAAGCGCACCGGCAGACGAAATACTGAAACATTCGTTTGGCCAAGACTATAATAGTTAATTTACGCGCCATCTCCAATTTGCTTCGCGTAGCGAACGCAGCCCATCAAGCATAGTGCAGCGTCGGCAGCACGGAGCCAAAAGGGAGGCGTGCCAGGAACCTTCACAACGACTGGGCTGCCTGAGACTCGAAGACTACTCGATGACGGGGGATTCTTCGGAGCGCCGGTCCGCCGGACCGCCGCAGCTTCTTATGGTTGTTCTTTCCGCTGCCGCCGGCCCACAGCTCAAACTGTGCCAGATGCTATAAAAAAGGACCAGGATTATAAGGGAGCTTTGTTTGCCAAAGTGAGCAATAGATCTCACTGCCCACCGAATCGACACGGTTTCGTGTGGTGGACGCGAAGCCGAATTGATTACACTAGGGCGCCGCGCAACCCGCCCCGGCAGCATTTGGCTGAACCGAGGGGTTGCAAGGCGCGATTGACTGAGAGTGTTTGTGGATTCTGTATCACCCAACGCCGTACTCTACGGCATACCTCTGCTGCTCATGTTGAGTTTCTACTTTGTCCGGCAATGGCGTACCAACCGCTACGCCCGCACCCGGTTAGAAACGGCCATCAACAGCGGCATGAGCGAACCCGTATCGCTGCATCCCCATATCGATGCCAGCAAATGCATGGGCTGTGGCGCCTGCGTTACCGCCTGCCCTGAGGGGGATATCCTCGGGTTGATCAATCGCAAAGCCGCTCTAGTGTCTCCCGCACTTTGTATCGGCCACGGCGCCTGCCGCGAAGCTTGCCCGTCCGATGCCATAACGCTGGTGTTCGGGTCGGCCACCCGCGGCGTCGATATTCCGCTGCTGAGCCGCGATTTCGAGACGAGCGTGCCCGGCATCTTTGTCGCCGGTGAACTGGGCGGTATGGGTCTTATCAAAAACGCCATCGCCCAGGGGCGACAGGCGGTGGAGGCCATCGCGCGCAAGTTGCCGAAGAATCACGATCTCGATTACGACCTGATCATAGTGGGTGCCGGCCCCGCCGGACTCGCCGCGGCGCTGGAAGCAAAAAGCCGCAAGCTGAAGTTTGCCGTGCTCGAGCAGGACTCCATCGGCGGGACGCTCGCCCACTACCCTCGCGGCAAGATGGTGATGACCCAGCCGGCTGACCTGCCGCTGGTTGGACAATTCCAGTTCCGCGAGGCGAGCAAGGAGCAGTTGGTGGATTTCTGGCACGAGGTGATCCGGAAAACCGGCTTAAAAGTTCAGACCAACACCCGTGTGGAACAGGTCAAGCCACTGCCCGTGGGATTCCAGATCGCCACCACCAGAGGTGACCTGAGAGCACACAATGTACTGCTGGCGCTCGGCCGCCGCGGGACGCCCCGCCGGCTCGAGGTTCCCGGCGAGGAGCTGCCGAAGGTGGTGTACCGTTTGATTGATCCAGAACAATACATCGGCCAGAAAGTTTTGGTGGTGGGCGGAGGAGACAGCGCCCTGGAGGCGGCTGCCTCGATCGCTCGGCAACCCGGTGCCAAGGTGGTGCTCAGCTACAGGGGCAAAGCATTCGCCCGGGCAAAACAGGCGAACCGCGACCGGGTGATGGCAGCTCAAACGCGCGGCCAACTGACCGTGATGCTGGAGTCGCGCGTAAAAGAGATTGGGACCGACAAGGTGTTAATTGAAGATGCTCACGGTGTGCAGACGCTTTCCAACGATTACGTGGTGGTCTGCGCCGGCGGGCTTTTACCCACGCCGTTTCTGCACAGCGCAGGTATTCAAGTGGAGGCGAAATTTGGCACTGCTTAGGCTTTGGGCGGCAATTGCCCTCACCCTTTTGCTCACTCTGTCCGCCCGCGCCGACGATCTCGCGGCCGCGCAGAAGGCCGTGCGGCTGCAACAATTCGAGAAGGCCGCGGACCTCTATCGTGCGGCGGCGGACACCGGCAGTGGCGAGGCCCAGTATCAGCTGGGCAATCTCTACCTCCTCGGCCGCGGCGTCGCTAAAAACGAAGCCAAAGCGCGCGAATGGTTTGAGAAGGCCGTTGGGCAACAACATCCGGGGGCGCAATTCGCTTTGGCGCAGGTCCTGCGCGAGGCGGCGCCCGAGCGCTCTGCCCAGCTGCTGCAAGCGGCGGCCGAACAGGGTTATACGCCGGCGCGGACTCAGCTGGAGCGCGGCGCACCCACCGCCACTGTCAGTCAGGAGGCGCCGCTAGATGCCCAATGGTTCGGCGCGGCGCGCGGGAATCAGACCGCCGTGTTGCAACAGCTGCTGCAACAGCATGGCAACATCAACCTGACGGACACGGCCGGGCGCACCGCGCTCTTCTACGCCGTCGAGGCTGACAGCGCGGCCGCTGTCGATTGGCTGATTGCCCGGGGTGCGGACGTCAAACATCGCGACCAGTTGGGCCTTACTGCGGCACAACGCGCACTCGAGCGCCGGCGCCCGGCGTTGCTGCAGAAGCTCATGTCCGCCGGCGCGGACAAAACTCAGATATTGACCAACGGGGACAACCTGCTGCACTACGCGATTCGCCTGCAGCAATATGACGTAGTCGCACCGCTGGCGAAGGCCGGGGTGAACGTCAACCACCGCAATAAAGAGGGTTGGACCGCGCTCGACCTAGCGGAATACCAGGAGGCGGGTAAAACAGCGGCACTTCTGCGAAATTTGGGTGGCAAAAATGGCGACGGCTGGCGCGCGGAACGCGGGGCACAAGACGTAAAAGCGGTTGCCGCTCAGTTGGACGGCGACGCCTCGTCGGCGTCCAGAGCCGTGACGAACGACAACGAGCCTCTGCTCGAGCAATTGCTGCGCAAAGACCCGCAACTCATCAACACCAAATTGGAAGACGGTTCCACGCTTTTGATTCTCGCCATCAAGCACCACAAGCCTCAGATGGTCGCAACCCTGATCAAACACAAGGCAGATGTGAATCAAAAGGCCTATCGCGGCGTCACCGCGCTGCAGGTCGCGGTTCAGCAGGGACAGCAGGAGATCATCAAGCTGCTGCTCGAGGCGGGTGCCAATGCTGGAATTGCCGATGAAAGCGGCCGCGACGCCCTGATCACCGCGCTCGAGGAAGACAAATATCCGCTGGCGGATCTCCTGCTGCAGGACCTGATGGGAGACTCCACCAGCACGGCGTCCGTCAAGGCGCATTTGACCGTCGCCAAGGCACCCGTCGATCGATATATTCTCTTGGCGACTCAGCATCACGCGCAGCAAGTACTGGAAAAACTACTGCCCTACGCGAGTTCTGCGGCCGCAGTGGACGAACAGAAACGCAATGCCCTNNGCCGAAGGGAATGCGAAGTTGATTCCGCTCCTGCTGCGCGCCGGCGTCTCCGCCAGCCAAACGGATACCCTCGGCCGCACGCCTTTTCTCATGGCTGTCGACAAAGGCTGTCTGGAGTGCGCGCGCCAGCTTCTTCCACACAGTAACGTCAACCACCAATCCGCGAGCGGCAACAGCCCGCTTATGCTGGCGGCGACCAATAAAGACGCCGCTCTAACAGCCTGGCTGCTGCAGAACAAGGCCGAGGTCGAGGCGCGCAATCAGCGGGGTGATACGGCGCTGATGCTCGCCGTCTCCGCCAACGCGCCGGAGGTTGTCGGCCATCTCCTCAACGCCAATGCGAGTGTAACCCGCAAAAATCGACTGGGCTTTTCGGCTATCGATCTCGCTCAACAAGTGAGCCCGCAGATGCTCGACCTGGTAAAAAGCAGAGCGGTCCTCGGCGTGTTTTAACGGCGGGCCGGCAGCCCTGCCGGCCGCCTGATGTTTTGCTTACCGGCGGTCGCGTTTCCCCGAAATTCTTAAGGCCCTTTCAACCCGTTGGCGAACGCTTGCTGCTGCGGTGCAACTTTTCCGCCCTATATCCGTATCTCCCTTCACACATACCGATAATTGAAGGGGATATTTATGTTGCGGACTTTTATCACTAAAAGCTTCGGCACTCTGCTGCTGGCAGTGGCGCTGCTGGGTTGCGACGGTGACAATTCCGATGGGAATTACCCTCCGCCGGGGCCGGGGCCCGGACCCGTGGATCCCAAACCGGAGGCCACGCCGCTGGCGGTTCACATCTCCAACCTCGGCGGCACCTATGCCGCCGACGGTCTGGTCACCGTGCTGGTGTACGATTCGGCCACCAGCACTTTCGCCGCGCAAAACCAGGAGCGCGACGGTCGCACTCTCTACGTTTTCGATAATGATGCCGTAGGCAGTTCAGCCTGCACCTCAGCCACCTGTGTCACCAATTGGCCGCCGTTCCTGGCGAACGACAACTCGCAAGCGGTGCCGCCGCTGTCGCTGGTGGACCGGGGAGACGGCCACAGACAGTGGGCTCTGGATGGCAAACCCCTGTACTTCTTCAAAGACGACGCCGCGGCGGGCGATCTCAAAGGAGAGGGAGTCGGCGGGGTGTGGCACACCGCACTCGCCGAGCCAGTATTGTTGAGGACCCTGGAGGATCCCGCCCTCGGTGCCTTCTGGGCCGCTCGCGGCAACGTCCTCACTACGGCGCCCGAACCGGCAGGACAGAACCTCGTGTTCGCCGCTACCGCGGTCAATAAAGCTGGTTTCAGCCTCTACACCTTCGCCAATGACAGCCCCGGAGTTTCCAACTGCGCCGGTAATTGCCTGGTGAACTGGCCCGCGCTCCTCGCCCATCCGGGGGAAACAGCCGAGCCGCCTTTTAGCATTATTGAACGCACCCTGGGCGCGAACGGCGGACCGGCACGGCAGTGGGCTTATCAAGGCCGACCCCTGTATTTTTTCATCAATGACGTAACGCCGGGAGAGACCAAGGGCGCGGCCATTCCCAATTGGGCCCTCGCCCGACCGCTGCCGTNNGCCGTGGCGGATAGCGACCACCGACGCCGGCAGCGCCTTTGTCGCCGCGGGCCTGGCGCTCACGGCGGCGCCGGACGCCAATGGCGCCACGGTTGTGACCGCCACGCCCAAACACGGATTTGCCCTCTACACCTTCGATAATGATGGTCCCGGTCTATCCAATTGCACCGAAGCGTGCCTCACCAACTGGCCGGCGTTGGCTGCCCATCCGGGCGCGCAACCGGCCGGGCCTTTCACCGTGATCGCGCGTGGCGATGGCGCCAATCAATGGGCCCTCAATGGGCGGCCGCTGTATTTTTTTAAGAATGACCTGGCGGCGGGTGACATAGCAGGCGACGGCCTCAACAACGTCTGGCACCTCGCTCGCGTTCCACCCGTCGCGGCGCAGGAACATCCGACTGAAGGCACTCTATTTGTCGCTATTAAAGGCTTGGTGAACGCGGCCGGGGTCGCCGACGATACTCTGGCGGGTTTCACGCTTTACACCTTCGGAAACGACACGGGGGGAGTGTCCACCTGCTTCGGCGATTGCGCTTCAGCTTGGCCGCCGCTCTATGCACCGGCCGACGCGCGAGACTTCGGCGACTTCAAGGTGACCGTCCGCAACGACCCGACCACACCCGACGACGACGCCTCTAATATCAGGCAATGGTCCTACAAGAACCAACCCTTGTACTTCTACGTCGGCGACACCCAGCCGGGCGATGTCACCGGCGAGTACGGGACCTGGTTTATCGCTGGCCCCTGAGGAGGTTAGCGTGAAGACTCTGAGGTGCGGGCTACTGGCCGGCTGGTTACTTTGCGGCTGCGAGGCGGGATCCGGTGACGGATTGGATGATCAGGGACGACCTCCTACGCCGGTGGAAAATCCGGATGTATCGGCCGGACCCACGTTGGCGCAACTGCAGAAGGAAATATTCGGGACAATCTGCAGCGCCTGCCATACCGGCGCCAACGCGCCTCAAGGTCTGAGGTTGGACAGCGAGCAGAACGCCTACGAATCCCTGGTCGGGCAACCGGCCCGGGAAGCTCCGGCTCTACTGCGAGTAGCACCCGGCGCGCCGGACGCCAGTTACCTAATCCACAAGGTGGAAGGCCGCGCGAACATAATCGGCGCACGGATGCCGCGGGGCGAGGCGGCTCTCTCGCCAGAGCAGATTGGCCTAGTGCGCGACTGGATCGACAATGGTGCCCCGCGCACCGGAGCCGGCACGGCGGCGGCCCGCGTGGTCCTCGCTGGGATCGAGGCAACCGCAAGCCAATGGCGCTGGCACTTGCGCTTCAGCCGACCTCTGCAGCGGCAGACCTTCGATGCCGCAGCGGTGCAGGTGTACCTCCACGACTCGGGAGGACCTTGGCTGATGCCGGACCGGGACCTCGAAATTCACCTGCAGGGTCGCAACCTCACCATCGGCATTCCCTATCCGGACGCACCGCCCGCCGCCGTGGAATTGCGGCTGAATGACCCGCATCACACGGCGATTTTGGATGCGCAGGGGCAAGTCGTCGACGGTGACGGCGACCGGCGGGAGGGAGGTGTCTATGAACAAACTCTCCGTTTTTGACCCAAGGCACGCGCTGCGAGCAGCTCTATTGCTTGCGGTGCTCAAAGCATCCCCTGCGATGGCCGAGCCCTATCTTGCGCTGCGCACCGAAAACCACTGCGCCACCTGCCATCACAATCCCACCGGCGGCGGCGCCCGCAACGCCTTGGGCAGCTACTACGGTGCCGCGGTTTTGCCGGCCCGCCCGGGCAGCCCACACGCGAGCGGGGGTCAGCTGACGGACTACCTGANNACCTGCGGCTCGGCAGTGACTGGCGGTTCACGGCGACCGATCGCGCGTCCGACGGCTTGGATCAACGCGGTTTTCAAGAAGACACGGGTCAGCTTTACCTATTCCTGCAGCCGCAGGGGGCGCGTTTTGCGGCTTATTTCGATCAACAGTTGCTGCCGGGCGGATCCCTAACCCGTGAAGCCTTTGCCCTGATTACCTTGGGTGAAGAGCACTACCTGAAAGCCGGTACCTTCGTCCTGCCCTTTGGCCTGAAGCTCCAGGATGACACGGCGCTGGTGCGCCAGGCCACCCAAGTCAATTTCGCCAACAGTGATCGGGGTGTGGAATGGGGGTATCGCCGCGGCCGCGTCGCGGTGCAAGGGGCCATCACCAATGGCGGCGGCGGTGCGGCGAACAACGACCGCAAATTCCAGTTCACGGGCCGGGTTGAATACCTGCGCGGCAGCTGGCGCGTCGGAGCCGCTTATCTGCTCAATGACGCCGTCGACGGCCGCCGCCGCATGGGTGGGTTGTTCGGCGGGTGGCAAGCGGCGGGTTACGGCATTTTGTTTGAAGTTGACGGCATCCGGGACGCGGTCGGGATGGAGGATGTCGACCAGCTGGTTACGCTGGTGGAACTCAACAAAGAAATCGCGCAAGGATACAACCTGAAACTGACCGCGGAATATCTCGATCCACAACGGGACTACCGTGAAAACGAGCGCACCCGCCACAGCTTGCTGCTCGAGTACACACCCTTCGCTTTCCTGCAGGTGCGCACCGGCATGCGGTTTGGCGACGATATTCCGCAACGCCCCCAGGATCGTTTTACTCAGGTCCTCGCGCAGCTGCACTTTTATTTTTGATATTTTTGATATTTTTAGTATTTTTAGTATTTTTACCCGACCATACCGCTCCGGTATTTACCCTCGGGACTTCCTCACCCTGCGCTCGGCCCGGGGACACAGAACCTGTTCGTCGCAGCGCTTCATCCCTCGGGCGACGGTTATGGTCTCCGTCGGGCACCCCCATTTCACAGCCCGACCGAGTAATCCAAAAAAACCTTGCGGGTGTCGGATAAAAGAGGCGATGCAGAATTAAAGTCGGCATAGCGCACAGCGACTCGCTGACGACGGGTCGGCTTGAATTCCACTTCCATATCAATCTCACTGCCAAAACGATTGCCGCCTTGTTGTTCCCAGAAACGGAGGTAGCGCAGGTCGATTTCCCAGGGGCTGGCGCGCCAGTGCAGCTGCACGGCACCTTCTTCCAATCCGACGGCTGGAATTGCGCCGAAGACATCCGCCCAACCCTCGAAATCGTGACCGGACGCCAGCGGCGTCGCGAAGTTGGTTCCCTCGTCGCTGCCCATCCGCTCGTAGCGCAACACTCCCCGCCAAGGCCCGTGTAAACCGGCCATCTCAAACAGGTGGTAGAGCGGCAGCGGCGAACCTGCCAGCTCCGGCCGCTCCTGAACCGCCAAGGCGGCTACTGCCTCGTATTTCAGCGGACCGGCGGCGAAATTGTATTGATACTTGGAGCCGAACGTGCGGTTGGAACTGGAAGGCAGGTCCAGGTTATCGATCGCGTAGGCGTAAATCTGCCATTCCATAGCGTCCCATTCGTTGAGCTGCAGATGGAGCAGATGCGTGTGATGCTCATGATCACCACCGAAAACGGCGCGACTCGTGCCGGCCGCATTGGCCGGAGGCGCATCCTCGCCATAAATCCGGTTCACGTTGGCGATATAGGCGTAGTCGATGCGTGACGCGCTCAGCCATCGCCAATCAAGGTGTGCGGCATCGAAGGTCTGCTCGTTTTGCCAAAAGCCGTTGCCGCCTATGAACCGCTGATCGTCAAAGGCTATGCCCTGGCGGCCGAGGTGCAACCGCCAGCCGCGGCCGCGATAGGTCAAAAAAGCCTGGTTGAGATCGCGGCCGGCGACGTCAGGGATCAGCGGCTGACCGTTGAGCCTTGCCCCGTCGCTGTGGAAGTCGCGCCAGCCGGTGGCAACGTAATCCAACTCGAGAAATGTCGATACCCGCCGAGACCACGTCGATTCCAGATTGCCCCGCAGCAGCAGGGAGGCGGCTTTGCCGGTCGCGTGGGTCTCATCGACATGCACCAGACGTCCGCGTGCCGCCCACTCGAGTTGGTGGTCCGGCTGAGCTACGGCGGAAGCGGTGCAAAACACCAAAATCAAAGCCGATTGTTTCACCAGTCCTCCGCATTGCCGTCGTGCAAAAAGGTGATGCCCGTGAGAGCGTCCATGGCTTCGTAAAGATCGTCGGGCATGGGGTTCTCCCGCACGTCCATGTACTGGAGCGCGGGCAACCGGTGAATGTCGATGGTCTCCAGGAGATTGTCGAACAGATAAATTTTTTTCAGGCGTGGCAAATTGGTGTAGGTGAACGACTTCATGCCATTGTGGTTGCCCTTGAACTCCTCCAGCGCCGGCAGGTCGGCTAATTCCAAAGTGTTTAACCGATTATCGAAAAAGAATAATTTGGTCAGCGCCGGCAGCTCGTTCAGCTGCAGTTTGTGCACCTCGTTCTGCGCCAGGTTGAGTTGATGCAAACGGGGCAGACCTTTCAGCAACACCGTCTGTATCTTATTTTTATAAAAAGAGAGACTGCCGACGTTAACAAAAGCATCAAGGCCGTCGATCGACCCAATACCGCGATTGTGGCAGGTAATTTCGAGGAACTGTGTCGGATCGGTCCAACCGTATTTGGCGGCGAGTTCTGCAAGACAGGTCTTTAGAGCAGCATCGGCCACCGGCCACTCCGTTGCGTGCGCCTCCCGCCCCAGCGATAAACCCAATAACCCTAAAAAAAATGCCCGTTTGATCATAGTCGCGGCTCCCACATCAGCCGGAGGATACTATCAACCGGCCAGAGGATGCTATCAACCAGCCAAAGGATGCTATCAATCAGCCGGGGATCCCATCAATCAGCCGGAGGATCCTATC
>DJFO01000315.1:0-234 GCA_002432555.1 Marinagarivorans sp. UBA5870 | reverse complement strand
GCCGTAAGCGCACACAAATTCCGCGGGCGAGCTGAACCGGCGACGGCTCGTCGATGGCGGAGCCACCGCTTTCCTCCCGCGTCAAAAGCAGCTCGTGTGCGTCCCGGATCAGCCGCAGGCTCGCCTGATCTAGGGCCACACGCTGTTCCGCCCTGTCAAATACCCCGAGCGACCGAATCTGGCCATCCCGCCGAGAAACCGCCCAAAGTTGCAGACTGGTGTTCGGCTCCAGTT
>DJFO01000242.1:6053-6843 GCA_002432555.1 Marinagarivorans sp. UBA5870 | reverse complement strand
GTTCGATCCCGCTTAGCTCCACCATATTCTAAAAGGCCGTCCGGTTACCGGACGGCCTTTTTTGTTGCTCGCCAACCCCCCTCTCGCTCACCTCTCCCTAAGATGCGAGCCTCATGCGCCGAGCTTTCCCCAGCGCGTCGACCCGGACCAGTTGTACACTCACGCGCGTTGCAGCATAATATGAATCGTTATCATTTATATTCAGCTTAAGCCTTACCCTGCGATCGCNNATAGTCGCTCCTTATCCTGAGTCTCGTTGCAGCAAGGCGCTCCCTTGCTGCTTTTTTTGCCCCGCGCACCGTTACATTCTCGCGCCCCAGATCGCACCCTGCGCTGAACTATGCTTGGTAGTAACATGTCCGCATTCTCCATTACTCGTTACCATGACTGACCACGAGCCGTCGTTAGACCAAACAGAAGGCGATACCATGCGCAGTTCCGACGATCATCCGCTCTATATTCCCTACTCCGGCCCGGCCCTGCTGACCACACCCCTGCTGAACAAAGGCAGCGCCTTTTCGCCGGAGGAGCGTGCCAGTTTCAATTTGACGGGGCTATTGCCTCCGCGTTACGAGACCATCGAAGAACAGGCCAAACGCTGTTATCTCCAATACCTCAGCTTTGATACGCCCCTGAATAAACACATCTACTTACGGGCGATTCAGGACAAGAATGAAACCCTTTTTTACCGCTTAGTACAGGATCACCTGGAAGAGATGATGCCGATCATCTACACCCCCACGGTGGGTGATGCCTGCGAACGTTTTTCGGACATCTATCGCAGCTCTCG
>DJFO01000242.1:5841-5979 GCA_002432555.1 Marinagarivorans sp. UBA5870 | reverse complement strand
TGACCAGGGCATTGGCGGCATGGGCATTCCTATTGGCAAGCTGACTCTCTACACCGTGTGCGGCGGCATAAGTCCGGCGTACACACTGCCCATCACCCTCGATGTGGGCACCAACAACCAAAAGTTGCTCCAGGATCC
>DJFO01000242.1:442-5828 GCA_002432555.1 Marinagarivorans sp. UBA5870 | reverse complement strand
GACGAATACAACGCGTTCGTCGATTGTTTTATCCAGGCGATCAAACGGCGCTGGCCGAGGGTGCTGCTGCAGTTCGAGGATTTCGCGCAACCGAATGCCACGCCGCTGCTGCGGCGCTACCGGGAGCAGATCTGTTGCTTCAACGACGATATCCAGGGCACGGCCGCGGTCACGGTGGGCACGCTGCTCGCCGCCTGCCGCTGCAAAGGCGTGCGCTTATCAGAACAACGGGTGGTTTTTGTCGGCGCTGGCTCGGCCGGGTGTGGCATAGCCGAACAAATCATCATGCAGATGCGCGCGGAAGGTATTTCGGAACCTCAAGCTCGTTGCCAAATTTTTATGGTAGACCGTTTTGGCCTGCTGACGGAGGGCATGGCCGGTTTGCGGGATTTTCAGGCGAAGTTGTGTCAGCGCCGGGAGACCCTCACCGGCTGGCAGATCGCCGGCGACTACCCTACCCTGCTGGAGGTAGTCGAGCACGCGCGACCGGGCGTTTTAATCGGTGTTTCTGGTCAACCAGGTCTTTTTACCGAACCGGTGATCCGCACTATGAGCCGGCACTGTACTCGGCCGATCATTTTTCCCCTGAGCAATCCGATTAAACAGATCGAAGCCCGCCCCGAACAGGTGATCGAATGGACCGAGGGAGACGCCATAGTCGCGACCGGCAGTCCCTTCGCGCCGGTTATCTTTCGCGGCCAGGTCTATCCCGTTGCCCAGTGCAATAACAGCTATGTCTTTCCCGGTATAGGCCTCGGGGTCGTCGCGGCCAATATCCGGGCGGTAACCGATGAGATGCTGATGCTGGCGAGCACTACCCTCGCCGCCGAGTCGCCCCGCGCTAATACGGGTGCAGGTAATCTCCTACCGCCATTAACCGAGGTGGCGGAGTTGAGCAAAAAAATTGCCTTCGGCATAGGTAAAATTGCGCAGCAGCAGGGCCTCGCTTTGGAAATGTCGGACGAACTACTGCGGGAAAAAGTGGAAAAAACTTTTTGGCAACCGGTCTACCGCCACTATAAAAGGGTGAGTATATAAGGCGCCGAGATTGAGATTGATTCGATGGCCAGGGATGGCCTGGGATTCGCGGATCGGCTGTGACATCCGCCCTCCAGCGCCATGTCCGATTGCGTTGGCATACTGACAATTTCGCTTGATCATCCCCAGGGCGGAGCCGCACCGCGGGTCCGCCGTCTTGCAGGACTTCTCAAAGGGTAGGCGCATTAAACGTATCGCAAGAGTCGAGGGAGCCGCTGGAGAAACCGGCGCGAAACCAGCGGACCCGCTGTTCGGATGAGCCGTGGGTAAAGCTGTCTGGCGTAACGTGGCCGCGGCTCTGCTGTTGCAGGCGGTCATCGCCAATGGCGGACGCCGCCACCAGTGCCTCGTCAAGGTCCCCCTCTTCAAGCAATTCCCGCTGCTGATTGGCGTGGTGGCCCCAGACTCCGGCAAAACAATCCGCCTGCAATTCCTGTTTCACCGACAGCAGATTTGCTTCCGTCTCGGACAGCTTCTGCCGCGCCGCGTGAACTTTGCCCGATATGCCGAGCAGTGTCTGCACGTGGTGCCCCACTTCGTGGGCTATGACATACGCCTGGGCAAAATCCCCCGGTGCTTGGTGGCGGTTTTTCAGGTCTTGATAAAAACTGAGGTCGATATAAAGCTTTTGATCGCCGGGGCAATAGAAGGGCCCCATCGCGGCCTGGCCGTATCCACAAGCGGACGAGACGCTACCGGAGAACAATACTAGCGCCGGCTCTTGGTAGCTGAGGTTTAAAGTCTTGAAGATGCCGTGCCAGGTCGTTTCCGTATCCGCCAGCACCACCGAAACGAATTCCACCAGTTCATTCTGCTCGGGCGGAATCGGACGCTTTTCCACCGTTTGCGCACCTCCACCTGTCAGGAGAGGCATGAGGTCGATTCCAAGAAAACGGGCACCAAAAAATACCGCTACGCCTATGAGCAGCAGGAAGCGCCCGCTTTTGCTGCGCAACAGCCAGGGCAGAATCCGCATCAGCAAGAACAACCCGCCACCGCCGCCCATGGCGTGCGCTGGACCGCTGCCGCGGCGGTCTTCGATATTGCTACTGCGTCTACCGGATTGCCACCGCATGGGAATTTCTCCTCTTTCCGATCTAGGTTGAACCGCTTCGGCACGCGCGCGCGAAGCGAATATGTGCGCTGGCAGCTTACTGGAGACCGCCGTAGATTTTCCAGTCGGCACCGCACACAGCCCTGCCGCGTCGGCGATAAATGGGTATACTTCTGCGCTGTTTCCCACATCTCGGTTCCGCCTATGCCCCAGCCCCAACAGGTCGATTCCATACTGCACGCCAAATGGATTTTACCTATAGTGCCGCGGGGCAAGGTTTTCCAGGATTGCAGCCTGGTGTTGCATCAGGGGCGCGTGGTAACGATCCACCCCACGGCCGACCTCGCCCAGACCTACGTCGCTCGTCAAAATCTACACCTCCCCCACCATGTGCTCATGCCGGGTCTCGTCAACGCCCACGGCCACGCGCCCATGACTCTATTGCGCGGTTATGCGGACGATCAGCCGCTCGCCCCCTGGTTGGAAAATCATATCTGGCCCGCGGAAAAGCGCCTGCTCAGCGAGGAATGGGTGCACGATGGAACTCAATTGGCATTGGCGGAAATGCTCAAAACAGGCACCACCTGCTTTGCCGACATGTATTTTTTCCCGGAGGTGACGGCAGCCGCGGTGCATCACGCCGGCCTGCGGGCGCAACTGACATTTCCGATTCTCGATTTTTCCACCGCTTGGGCGAAAGACGCGGACGGTTATATCCATAAGGGTTTGCAGCTGCGCGACGACTATCGCTCCCACGAGCGCATTCGTATCGGCTTCGGACCGCACGCAACCTACACGCTCTCAGACGCGCCGCTGCGGCGCATCGCGGTGCTGGCGGAAGAACTGCAGGCGCCGATTCAAATCCACCTGCACGAAACGGCGGATGAGGTGGCGCAGGCGATCGCGACTTCCGGCATACGCCCTATTCATCGGCTGCTGGATTTGGGGGTTCTATCGCCGCTCGCCCAGTGCGTGCACATGACCCAGGTCAACGAACAGGATCTGCTCGACCTGCAGCAGAGCGGCGCCAGCGTGATCCACTGCGCGGAATCCAACCTGAAACTCGCCAGCGGTATCTGCCCGGTTCAGTATTTGTTGGACGGGGGCGTGCCGGTGGGACTGGGCACCGACGGCGCCGCGAGCAACAACGATCTCGATATGTTCGGCGAACTCACCACCGCAGCACTGATCGGAAAAGTAGCCGCCGGCAACGCCGCGGCGCTTTCAGCCGTCACAGCACTTGAGCTCGCGACCCTCGGCAGTGCCCGCGCGCTCGGGCTGGATGCGACCATCGGCAGTCTCGAGCCCGGCAAGGCGGCAGACGTAATCGCGGTGGCGCTGGACGACCTGACAGCCTTACCCATGTACGATCTCGCCTCCCAGTTGGTGTACAACAACCGGCGCTGCCGCGTCAGCCACAGCTGGGTGGCCGGCCGGCTCCTGCTGGAAGATGGCCGCTGCACCACGCTCAACGAGGCGGAAATTCGCGAGCGCGCCCTCCACTGGCAATACCGCACCACCCGGCCGGCCTAACTCTGGAGACATTTATGCCGCACAGTCGCTCACCCAACGTGGACCCCGCCGAAATCGCCAAATTTGAGCGTTTGGCCAATCGTTGGTGGGATGAGCACGGGGACTTTAAACCCCTGCACCAGATGAACCCCGTGCGCGCCAATTACATTGACTTGCAGGCGCGCGTCGCCGGCAAAAAATTGCTCGACGTCGGCTGCGGTGGCGGCCTGTTGAGCGAGGCCATGGCGCAGCGCGGCGCGCGAGTTACCGGCGTCGATATGGGCGAAGCGCCACTGGAGGTTGCCCGTCTGCATGCGGCGAGCCAGGGGCTGGAGATCGAATACCGGCAGGCGACGGCGGAGCAGATGGCCGCGGCGCAGCCCGGTGAATTCGACGTGGTGACCTGTCTTGAAATGCTGGAGCACGTACCGGACCCGGCCGCGGTAATCCGCGCCTGCAGCCAGTTGGTGAAACCGGGCGGCCAGGTGTTTTTTTCCACCATCAATCGCACCGCGAAAGCTTATGCCATGGCGGTGCTCGGGGCGGAATACGTGCTCCAGTGGCTGCCCAAGGGCACTCATGAATACAAAAAATTCATTCGCCCGGCGGAGCTGGCGAGTTGGTGCCGCCACAGCGGCCTGTTGCTCCGCGACCTGGTCGGCTTGGTCTACAACCCCTTCACCGGCAGCTTCCGCGCCGCAGCGGGAGACGTGGACGTGAATTACATAATGTATCTGCAGAAACCGGAAATTTGAGCCGCCATGCCTCTTCAAGCTGTTTTTTTTGACCTCGACGGAACTCTGTTGGACACCAGCCAGGATCTCGCCGCAGCCCTCAACCGATTGCGGCGAGAACAGGGGCGGGAACCCCTGCCCTACGCGGCCATCCGCCCGGAGGTTTCCAACGGCGCGACGGCGCTGGTCAAACTCGGCTTCGGAGCCTTGCCCGATGCGGCCCTCCTGCCCCTGCGCCAACGCTTGCTGGATCTCTATCTGCAGCACATCGCCGAGCACACCCGGCCTTTTGCCGGTATCGAGGAGTTGATTGCCCGGCTCGCCGAGCGCGACATCGCCTGGGGCATAGTCACCAATAAACCCCAGCTCTATACGGCCGCGCTCATGCGGCACTTCACATTTGCGGCGCCGCCCTGTGCCACCGTCAGCCCGGACCACGTCGGCGTCGGCAAACCCAATCCGGCGGCGCTGCTTTACGCCTGCGATCGGGCGGCCTGCGCCCCCGGCAATGCGCTCTACGTCGGCGACCACCTGCGGGATATCGAATGCGGTCGCAACGCCGGCATGCCCACTATTGCCGTCGGTTACGGGTTTACCAGCGACCCCAGCGAGCACCGCACCTGGAACGCGACTCACGTGGCGGACACTGCCCACGAGATCTGGCCCATCGTTTCCTCCTACATCGAAAGTTATGCACGGATATGACTGACAGCGCGTTATTTTTGAATTACCAAGCTCCCACCGACCTCCTGCGCGAGCGGGTGATCGCGATCACCGGTGCCGGCGCCGGCATCGGCCGCGCCGCCGCTTGCGCGTTTGCCCAACACGGCGCGACGGTGGTGTTGCTGGGTCGCACCCTGGCGAAGCTCGAAGCGGTATACGACATCATCGAAGCTGCCGGCCACCCCAAGCCCGCCATTTTTCCGTTTAATCTCGATGGCGCCGCACCCGAGGACTACGGCCAGGTGCGCGCAGCTCTGGAAAATGAATTTGGCAGACTGGACGGCCTTCTGCACAACGCAGCCGAACTCGGCGGGCGCACGCCCTT
>DJFO01000242.1:197-399 GCA_002432555.1 Marinagarivorans sp. UBA5870 | reverse complement strand
CACTCGCGCCCTCCTGCCCCTGCTGCAGAGCTCCCCCGATGGGCGAGTGGTGTTCACGGGCGCCTCCGTCGGTGTTAACGGGCGCGCCTACTGGGGGGCCTACGCGGTTTCCAAAGGGGCCACGGAAACCTTGATGCAAGTGCTGGCGGATGAACTGGAAACCAGCCGGATTCGGGTGAATTCGATCAATCCAGGGCCCGTT
>DJFO01000242.1:0-188 GCA_002432555.1 Marinagarivorans sp. UBA5870 | reverse complement strand
TGAACCGGTATCTGTTTTTATTTGGCCCCGACAGCCGGGACTGGCATGGCCGACAACTGGACGCTCAGCCTAAATAATGTTGCAGCGTTTGGCGCTGACGCGGCGCAGCCCGCCGAACGCAAGCGCGGCAGCGCATCCTGGATCCCCTCCTGCGCAGGGACGACGAGAGCTGGAGAGTCATTGCGCGG
>DJFO01000039.1:16291-17080 GCA_002432555.1 Marinagarivorans sp. UBA5870 | reverse complement strand
TTGACCTGGTCGTCCACCCGGCCGAGAAACTCGATGTTGCCGTCGGTTAACCAGCGAACCACATCCCCGGTTCGATACAGCTTCGGCTGGTTTGAGGTATCCGTGCTGAAGGGATCGTCGACAAACTTGGCCGCCGTGAGATCCGCGCGGTTGAGGTAGCCGCGCGCAACGCCGTAGCCGCCGACATAGAGCTCGCCCGCCACGCCCTCAGGACACAGTTTTCCATTTTCGTCGAGCACATACGCCCGGCTGTTGGCGATGGGTTTGCCAATCGGGATAGATAAAGAGAAGTCGAAGTTGCGCGGAACCTGATAGGTCGTTGAGAAGACGGTGTTTTCGGTAGGTCCATAACCATTGATCACGGCGACGTTCGGCAGGGCGCGATAAACCCGTTCGACCGCCTTCGGATTCACCGCTTCGCCCCCGGCCAAGATCCAACGCAGGCAAGCAATTCGCGGGACCTGGTGGCTCCATTGGTCAAACAACGCGGAAGTCAACCAAAAGGTGTTGATGTTCTCCTGCTCCAAGAGTTGATTGATCGCAGAAATTTCGATCTGCCGGCCAGGAAATAGCACGCAGCGCCCGCCGTTCAGCAAAGGCGCCCAGACATCGAATACGCTTACGTCGAAAGAAAAGCTGGAACATGCCAGAAAAACGGAATCGCTGTTCATCGGCACGAAGTGGCTGTTGTTGACCAGACGAACCACACTTCGCTGTTCAACCAAGGTGCCTTTGGGTTGCCCCGTGGAGCCGGAGGTGTAAATTACATAAGCGAGATGCGTCGAAGTT